>JAKAGH010000200.1 GCA_021817645.1 Deltaproteobacteria bacterium | reverse complement strand
GTCCATTGCACCGGTGCCTCCAGGTACGGACGCTGGTAGTCCGGCCCCACCGACGCACACCCGCTCAGGATTGCCGCCAGGCAAAAGGCCCCCCAGCTTCTACGGCTCAATTCCTGCCTCCCGTCCTGGCCGCGGCCGCGCCCGCGGTTACAGAGATCTGGTCCCCGGGCGTCTCGATAAAGACGTCCATCTGCTGCCCCACATAAACCGGCAGGGCGTGCCGGTCAAAGCTATAGATCACCTGCAGCACCCTGGTGTCGACTTTTTCCGTACTGCTGCCGGTGAGTGAGGTTTTCGGAGTGACGTAGGGCTCCACGCGCACAAATTTAAGCTCGGCCTTCAAGTCCCGATTACCCCGGAGAAAGGCGACAGCCCCGGTCCTGGACTTAAAGCGCCAGGCGTCGCTTTCGTCAATGTCCACCCTGATGTGGAGCCGGTCTAAATCCCCCAGCCGTATTAACGGAGTGGACAAGACCCCGGTCTGGGCATATTCTCCCGGGCGGATGTTCACCTGCAGGACTTCGCAATCAATGGGAGCTCGCACCAGCAAACGGTCGATGGAGGTCTGCGTGGCTTTGAGTTCGGCCGCGGCCGCGGTCACCGCGGCCCTGGCGCTTATCAGTTTGGCCCGGGCCAGCTCTGCGGCATAGCGCCGTTTCTGGACGTCATCGACGCTAACCGCCCGCCGGTCCGTGGCCGCCCGCACCAGATTATATTGGGCCTGGTAATCTTTTAGGGATGCCTCAGCTTCGGCCACCGCGGCCCTGGCCTTGACCAGGTTGGCCTGTTTGACCAGCAAATCCGCGCGATATTCCCGTTCATCGATCTGGAACAGGGGCGCACCTGCCTTGACCTTATCCCCCACCTCGACGAAGATCTTTTTAACTATCCCCGGCAGGGAGGTGCCGATGCTGATGTTTTGGGTCCTGGCTTCGACTATGCCGGCCCCGCCGATGTAATATTTAAAAGGCGCCTGGGCCGGCTGCGCCACTGGCTGCGCCGGAGGGGTCGCTCTCTGGGAGTGCACCGCCACCACCGCGGCTATCAACAAGCCGATGGCGGCGGCTGCAGGAAGGATTTTATTTTTAAAAGTCATACTTTTCTCTCTAGTGCCGGTTGTTGGTTTTGATGTCGACGATGCGGCCGTCATCCATGTGGGCGATGCGGTCCGCGAACTCAAAGATGCGGGCATCATGAGTGACGATGATCAGGGCCCGGTCTTGACTGACCGCGAGGCTCTTGAGCACCTCCAGCACGCGTCTGCCGGTCTGGTGGTCCAGGGCGCTGGTGGGCTCGTCACACACCACCAGCCGGGGGTTATGCACCAGGGCCCGGGCAATGGCCACCCGTTGCTGCTGCCCTCCCGAGAGTTGGGTGGGCAGAGAGTCCTCCCGCCCTTTCAGGCCGATTTCCTGCAAACACTCCTTGGCCCGGGCCAGCGCCTCCGCCATTTTGAGGCCATTGATCAACAGGGGAATGGCGGTGTTTTCGGCCACGGTCAGGGTGGGCACCAGGTTGAACAACTGAAACACAAAGCCGACGTTTTGGCCCCGATGGACCACGCGCTCATTTTTCGAGAACTGCCGCAGGTCCTGGCCGTAAAGGATACATTCACCGCCGTCCTGGTGGAGAATGCCGGCAATGATGGAGATGAGCGTGGTCTTGCCGCAGCCGGAGGGACCCACCAGCATGAGCAGTTCTCCGGGATGCACTTCAAGATCGACCCCCCGCAGAGCTTGCACCTGCATTTCACCGGCGCCGAAGGTCTTGGTCAGGCCGCGGCAATATACGGCCAGGGTTTCCGGGTGGTGCATGACTAGCCCTTGAAAACCTCGGCCGGTTCTAGCTTCAAGACCTTGCGGATACTGAAGAGCGCGGCCAGCACCACGATGAGGAGCACGGCGGTGCCGCTTCCCAAGAGCAACTGCCAGTTGAGATGCATGGTGAGGTCATTACTGTGGAGGGTAGCCGCGGCAAAGACGCCACAAATGCCGGCTCCCAGGCCAAAGCCGATGAAGCCCACTATCAGCGCCTGGAGCATGATCATCCGCAACAGCAGGCGGTCGGTGGTGCCCATGGCCTTGTAAACCCCGAAGTAACGCAAGTTGTCCAGGGTGAAGTTGTAGAAGATCTGGCCGGTGACCGCGGCGCCAACGATAAAGCCGATGATGACCACGAAGCCGAAATTGACGAGAATGTTGGTATTATTAAGGAAATACTCCAAAGACTTATCTTTGAACTCTTCTGCCGTATAAGCAGCCAGGCCGGTCTGCCGGGAGATGCGCCGGGCCACGGCTTCGGGCGACTCCCCGGCCTTGGCCTTGACCAGGATGAAAGAGAGCAGTTTGCGTTCACTCAAAGCATAATTCTCGGCCCGGGTATAGGTCGTATAGAGAATGGGCTGCGACTGAAAGGTGGGGGTTCCCCGGGCGATGCCGACAACGGTGGCCCGCTTGTCATTGATCTCCAGCACGTCGCCGATCTTGAGGGGAATGGACTTGCCCCCCGGGGTGGCCGCGGGCTTGGCCAACCGGCCACTGGCGCCGTCTTCATTAACGATGACGCTGTCCGGGAGGCGCAAGTCGGCCAGCCGGCCTTGGAGCATGACCGCAGGTCCCCCGATGAGGGTGGCGTCATCCAGGCCGATGACGATGCTCCCCACCGTCTCCCCATTGTCCAGACGGACGCGCTGCTGACCTTTATAAAGGGGCATGGCCCACTCCACCCCCTGGACGCCCCGCACCTGATAGAGCTGGGTGTCCAGGAGGGGCTTGGAGTCCTCGATGAACTTCACTTTGGGGTCCATAACCCAAATGTCCGGCAGATTGATGTCGGAAATGAAGCTGTAGGTGTGGCTTAGAATAGAAATCAGGATACCCGGCTGCTGAATCATAATGAGGGAGGCCAAGGCAATGCCGGTGATAATGCCGAGATATTTTCCGCGATCACCAAAGAGCATCTTTAAGGCGATGCTAAGCACTGGTATTCTCTCCTGTTTTTCGGCTGCGAGTCATCATGGGTAAAATCTGCAATCAGCTTTATCCGTTGGGAAAATGCTTTAGTGCCCGACTATCCCCGGCAGCTTCATTTTTCTACGATTTTCGCCTGTGGCATTTGGGCCTGGGGTAACTCCTGCTGTAGCCGGGCCAATCGTTAAAGGAACTATAGCAAGAGATTGTGGAGATAATATGGGGAGATTATGAGGAGAATATCAAGAGAGCGCCGGTTAGTGACCAGGTTGGCAAGCAGTTAGTGTCTTCCTTGGTTTGATCCGGGAATGCCGGGATTCCGGCCTTGTGGCGGCAGTTTTTCGAGACAGGACTTATGGGCGATATCCTTCCTCCGAAATGTATTCCTTTCAGGGGAAAGAGATATGAACGATATCTGCTCTGCTCTGACACTTATCCCAGAGCCGGAAGCTTTCCATAATCAAATCAGATCTAAAATATCTCCTACCTCGCCGATAAGCTATGGATTTGGCAAGCTATTTTCTATTCTCCCCTCCCTGTTTCTTAGGCGAAATTGTGTCGGATCAGCAGATAGAGGTTGAGACCATGGCGCTAGGTCTTTTCCGGGTGGTAGTATTTACCTTATCCTAAACTTTTACTTAGATGCACCGTTACCGGGCGGTGCTGTTCGTATCTTCCAAGACTGGAATTTTTAGAAAAAGTGATTACCTTTATTCTGCATCTTAGAGAAAGGCTGCTGGGAAAAGGATAATTATCAATTTAACTTTGGGAGGAAGGTTTCCAAAACCATTAGTTGACTGCGGGGGCAAAGCCTGCCGTGTAATCTCGCAAGTGAGGACATTATGAAACCCGCAACCCTGGTGGCAACTATCCTTTTGTTCGTGGTAGCCATTCTGCATCTTGTGCGCATCTTCTTTCAAGTTGAATTGACCGTAAACGGCGCCATGGTGCCCATGTGGGTGAGCATCTTTGGATTTCTGTTCACCGCTGCCCTGGCCATTATGATGTGGCGCGAAAATTGGCCCAGGAAGACATCGATTAAAACAGAGGAAACTATTCGCTATACCATCGAGGGTTTGAAGGACATGATCTACGAGCTGCATCCAGAAATAGTCCAGCATGCTTTGAATCTGTCGGCTAACTTCGATGCAGGTAAAAACGCCTATGTGCTAACCTTCAGCAGGGGTGATCGTGAACTAAACACATATCTAGATAAGCAGGATGCGGATGAATGCCTGGGCGGGAAAAAATGCATCCACCTTGGAGTGCAGATAGCCCAATTCCTCGACGATTTCGAAGAAATAGCATCCACCCGGAAACCCACGTAATGAGGTCCCAAGGGAAACTATATAGGTCGCATAGGACTCCAAGAGAGCTGAAGACGCTGCATCCTTAAGCCAAATTACCCTGAAAGGAGGATAGTTATGTCTACTGCAAAAATGTCGGCGGCAGAATTTCTTGGTACCTTTTGGTTAGTTTTCGGCGGCTGTGGCAGCGCCGTCATCTCCGCCGCCTTTCCCAACGTCGGCATCGGACTGCTGGGCGTTGCCTTCGCCTTTGGTCTGACCTTGCTGACCATGGCCTACACCATCGGCCATATTTCCGGTTGTCATATAAACCCTGCGGTTTCTCTGGGATTATGGGCTGGAGGGCGCTTTCCCGCCTCGCTATTGGTGCCATATATCCTTTCTCAAGTAGCGGGGGGGATCGTTGCTGCCGGACTTCTTTACTTCATTGCCAGCGGTAAGGCCGGGTTTAACATCAGTAGCGGACTGGCGTCCAACGGTTATGGTGCGCACTCCCCTGGTGGCTATTCGCTCCAAGCAGGGTTAGTGGCGGAAGTGGTGTTGACGTTCATGTTCCTGATGATCATTATGGGCGCCACCGATAAACGTGCGCCCCAGGGTTTTGCCCCCCTTGCCATTGGTTTGGGACTGACCCTGATCCATCTTGTCGGCATCCCCATCACCAATCTCTCAGTAAACCCGGCTCGAAGTACCGGCCCTGCGATCTTTGTGGGCGGCTGGGCTCTGTCACAGCTCTGGCTCTTCTGGGTTGCCCCGATTGTTGGGGCATTGCTGGGGGGGCTGGCCTATCGCAGTTTAGGTGGCAGCAACCAAGATTAAAAACTGTTTCACGGAAGTCAGCGTCGATTGTTAAAAGTACGCCATGGCTTGAACACGCCAATAACTAGGAGGCCGAAAAATGTTCAAAGAGTTTAAAGAATTTGCCATGCGGGGCAACGTGGTGGATATGGCCGTGGGCATTGTTATCGGGGCAGCTTTCGGGACTATTGTCAAGTCCTTCGTGGATGACATTCTCATGCCGCCCATCGGTCTACTCCTGGGCAACGTCGATTTTAATAATTTGTTCATCACGTTAAAAGAAGGAGCCAAAGCCGCCGGTCCTTACGCGTCCGTGGCCGCCGCCAAGGCGGCAGGGGCCGTGACCCTCAATTGGGGTATCTTCATCAACACCATCATCAGTTTTATCATTATAGCTTTTGCCGTGTTTCTGGTGATTAAGGGCATCAACCGCATGAAACGGGAGAAGGAGGCCGCCCCGGCCGAACCCACTAGCAAGGAATGCCCCTTCTGCTTCACGACCATTCCCATCCCGGCCAGCCGCTGCCCTAATTGCACCTCGCAGTTGGCCCAATCGTGAACCTGAGGTTTAATCACAAACTGTAGAGGCGACGCCTACGTCGCCTCTATGAATAGGGCGAAGAATTTAAGAAATAGAGGCGCGGGTAGCTGCTCGTTCTGGAACTTATCCGGGTTCCGAAAGCTTCTCATAATCAGAAAATACCTTCAATTTTCCGCTATCCACAGATAAGTTTCCCTCGTGGCAAGCTGTACGTAATAAAGACTGTTTTTTCTATTGATTGTGGTGGGTTAGATGCTACTTTTCTGTCTCATTCTCACTTTAATGTCAAGTCAGTTCTGTCCGGTTAACGGATTAAAAAAGGCCCGAAAACTCCTGGGAATCTGTTAGCATGGGTTTGGCGTAACTCACTAAACAGACAGGAGATTCCGGACCATGGCCCATTGTAACACAATATTT
>JAKAGH010000199.1 GCA_021817645.1 Deltaproteobacteria bacterium | reverse complement strand
CACGACGTCCCGCCCTTGCTCCATAAAATATTCCGCCATGGAGGTGGCGGCATAAGGCGCCACGAAATGCAACCCCGGCAGGGCTTCCCCGGGAGCCACCACCACAATGCAGTAGTCCATGACCCTCTGCACCCTCAGGTCGGCAATCAGCTGGGCCACCGCGGTATCCCGCTGGCCGATGGCGCAATAAACGCCGATAACGCCGGTATCCCTTTGATTAACCAGAGTGTCCAGGACGATGGCGGTCTTACCCGTCTGCCGGTCCCCCAGGATCAGTTCCCGCTGGCCCCGGCCAATGGGCACCAGGGCGTCCACCATCTTTAACCCTGTTTGCAGGGGCTCGGTCACCGGGGCCCGAGCCATGATGGCTGGCGCTTCCCGTTCCACCGGCCGGCGCTCCAGGGTGCGAACGGGTCCCAGGTCGTCCAGGGGACGCCCCAGGGCGTCCACCACTCTTCCCAGAAGCGCCTCCCCCACCGGCACGTCCAGCACCCGGCCGGTGCTCCGGGCCTCGGCCCCGGCCTTTAAATCGCCCATTTCTCCCAGGAGGACGACGCCCACTTCGGTGGGGTCCACGTTGAAGGCCACCCCTTGCACCCCTCCCGGGAAGCGGATCAGCTCCTCCGCTTTCACCCCCGGCAATCCTGCCACCAGGGCAATGCCGTTGCCCACCGCGCGGACGCGGCCTATCTCTTGGGTCCTGAGTCCGGGGCGGTGGGCGCTTAACACCTGGTCCAGGACCGAGACCGTCTCGTCCAAAAGGGTTTGTAGTTCCCGGCCTTCCCGGTTCATGCCGCGTCGCTCTTTTCCAATTCCTGGAAGGCCTGGGAGAGATCCTCCTCCAGGGAGTCCAGGAAGCTTCCCAGGCTCCAGGCCAGCTTGCGGGAGCTGGTGAGCAGCTCGATGCCCGCTAATAGTTCCCCGGAAGTGGCGAACCGCAGGGCCAGGTCCCGGCCGAAATGCTCTTGCACCTGGGCCGCGACCTTCTGCCGGGCTTCCTCAGGCATTTCAAAAGCGGTGGTGACCAGCATCTCCCCCCCCGTCTCTTGGACGGATTCCCGGATGGCTGCCTGCTCCTCCGGAGCTAGCTGCCGGAGGCGGTCCAGAAAGATCTCGGTCAGGCGCTGCTCCAGGTCCAGGTTTCCTAATTCCTGCAAGGCCAGGCGGGAGATGGCAAAAACCTCCTGGGCCAGGCGCTGCTTGAGGTTCTGGAGAAAGGTCTCTTTTCCCAGCTTCAGTGAAGTGACCCATTTTTGGCGAATCTGCTCCATGTCCTGCCGGGCCTGGGCCAACAACTCCTGCTTATGGGTTTCGGCCTGACGCCCGGCCTCGGTGAGCATCTCCTGGCGCTGCTCTTCGATTTCCCGGATCTTCTGGCGTAGTGAGGCTTCCTCTTGCTCCGCTGCCTGCCTCTTTTGCTGGGCCACCGCCAATTGGGAGGCGATGCCTTCTTCCCGGGCCGTCATGGCCTTAATGATGGGGCCGTATAAAAAGCGTTTCAACAGGAGCACCAGGATGAGAAAATTGATGATCTGGGCGGCCACCACAAACCAATTGATCAGCACTGGTTCATCCTCCGGCTTTGGCGATCACATAGTTCCAAAAGGGATTGGCAAAGATGAGGATCATAGCCACCACCAGGCAATAAATGGCCAGGGATTCGATCATGGCCAGACCGACAAAGAGGGTGCGGGCAATGGTGGCGGACTCGTCGGGCTGCTGGGCCATGGCCGTAAGCGCTTGGGTGATGGCCCGGCCCTGGGCCAGCGCCGGGCCGATGGAGCCCAGGGTGATGGTCAGGCCGGCGACGATGATGGAAACCATGCCGATAATTTCCAGCGCGCTCATGTCTTAAGAACTGCAAACTTGCTCTTTTGGGACATGAAACTTCTCCTGTTCTTTGATGGTGGCGAGGACGAACCTCACCCCCCCGCCCCGGCTTTTAGAGACGGGGGACCATTGGTGGCGTCAGGAGCCGTGAACCGACTCCTGGAGCCGCTACGGCGATAAATTAAAAGATTGCCGCGTTAGGACAAAAACAGGAAGTTATTCTTGGGTGGATGATAGATGGAGGAAATGAGGATTTTTGCCGCAACTTTCGCGGTTAGGGCTTTATAAGGAACAGCTCCCTCGATCTCAGGGCCTGTCTGGCTAGTGGTCAAGCCCGGCATTCCAGGGCAGGCGCAAGGCGAGGTGGACTTGTGGCATTGGGGGCGAGCTCCAGGCTGGCAGCAATCGCACTGGCAGGCTCTCATGCCGCACCCGGATAGACTTGGTTGTGTCATAGCCATGCTCCCCATCGCCGTTACCGGCAAAAGAAAGGAGCAGATGACCACAGCCCAGTTGAGAAGGTGATGCCCCCGCATTCTCAGCATAGTTATTAGACTCTAGGCGTTTATCAACGTTAGCGTCTTTTTGCTAAAAATTAAGTATATACTAAATTAATTGCAAGTACTTCCCTTCCAGATTCCCAAGTTTGAATGGGGCTCCGCGGTGCCCCTGATCCGCAAATGCACCTTTTGCGCCGACCGGCAGGCCCTCGGGTTGGCGCCGCCCTGTGTCACCACCTGCCCCTGGAAACATGGGATGATGGTCAAGGTAATAGGCGCGCAAAAGGGCATGATCATCCGCGGCGGCGGTATTTTCTTACTTCAGGAAGTCGGGCAGTTGTCATATAGAAAGAGGGGGTCTTGCGTGGCTGAGTTATGGCCCCCCTGATCGGCGGCTGGCAGGTAAACCTGAAACGTGCTTCCCGCACCCGGCTTGCTCAAGACGCGGACGAAACCGTGGTGCGCCTCCACAATGCGTTTGACAATGGCCAGCCCCAGTCCGGTGCCGATGATAAACCGCGTTTGGTCGTTCTTGACCCGGAAAAAGGGAGTGAAGATACGTTCCTGGTCTTCCGCGGCGATGCCCATGCCGTTATCTTGCACATTGATTCTCAGGTACCCTTCCTCCATGGCGGCGGTGACAGTCACCGTTCCACCCTGGGGGGTATAGCTGATGGCATTGCCGATGAGATTGGCGAGCACTTCCTCCAAATTACGCCGGTTAACGAACACGGGGGGCACTGTGACCGGACCTGCCAGTTCGAGCCTGATCTTTTTGGCCTGGGCCGCGGCGTCGTAAAAGGCTACCTGACTGTCGAGAAGCTCAGCCAGGTTGAGGGTCTCCCTTTCCTGGCTGATCAGCCCTGACTCGATGCGGGCCAGGTCCAGCAGTTCGGAGGAAAGGCACACCAGGCTTTTGATCTTCTCCGCAGCCCGGCCGAGAATCTCGTGTTGCTGCGGGGTGACTTCGCCGACCAGCCCGTCGAGCACCACCTTGATCTGGGCCAGAATGGAATTCAAGGGGCTGCGAATCTCATGGGAGACCATGGAAACAAAGTCCGATTTGATCCGGTCCATTTGCTTTAACGCGGTGATGTCATGCAAGACCGTGATCGTCCCAATGTTGCGGCCGGCCCTGTCTCTGAAGGGGATGCACCTGGCATTCAAAACCGGTCCGGCCTGATCTTTCTCAGACCCGCAGTCCAGCTCTTCGGTCAATTCCTGGAACTGGTCGCCGGGCATGGCGAGGGCCCGGTCGATCATCGACATGACCTGCTCCTGGTGCATAACTTCAGAGGCTGGACGCCCTACGGCCGCGGCGTCGCGGTAGCCCGCCATGGCCAGGAAAGCGGGGTTGGCCAGCACCACCTGCTTGCTGCTGTCGGTGGCCATGACGCCGTCCGTCAGGCGATTGATGAGCACGCGGATGCGCGACTTTTCATCGGCAATGTCCTGCATGGCCCGGTTGTATTCGATGGCTTTCTTGATCAGCAGCCGCAGTTGCTCGGGAGAGAAGGGCTTGGGGATAAAATCGAAAGCCCCCTTTTTCATGGCCTCGATGGAGTTCTCCAGCGTGGCGTAGCCGCTGATCACAATGATTACCGAGTCTGGGTGCAGCGCCTTGACGTGGGCCAGCACATCGAAACCTGAAAGACTGGGCATCATCAGGTCCAGAAGGATGATGTCATAGTGCTGGCGCTCGATCATTTTCAACCCAATGTCCCCACCAGCGGCCAGGGATACTTCGTAACCTTCGCGAGTCAGCACCTTCCGGCAGCCTTCGCGTACGTGCTCTTCATCATCGATGACCAGAATGGTGGGGCCGGAGCGATTGCTTACTGCCATCTTTTCGGCCATGATTTCCAGCCCTTCCCTCAGGTGGCGAGAGCTATTGCTAAAGCTCATGGGCTTCACCTGCGGCCTGATAGAGGGGAAGTTCCAGGATGAAGGTCGTTCCTGCCTGGCCGGTTTCCTTCACCCAGATCACGCCCCCGTTCTCCTGGACAATGCCATAGGCGGTGCTTAGCCCCAAACCAGTCCCTTTCCCCGGGTCTTTGGTGGTGAAGAAGGGATCGAATATCCGGGGGAGATTGTCCTCGGTAATGCCACAGCCAGTATCGGCGACTTCCAGATAAACGAAGCCTGCGGCCATATTTTTCCCCACCGCTTTCCTCTTCCGCTTATCGGAGTAAGTGCGAAGAATCAGGGTCCCCTTTCTCTCCATGGCGTCAACCGCGTTGATCACCAGATTAATAATCACCTGATTGAGCTGATTTCTATCAACTTTCACCAGCATGATCTCGTCTTCCAGCTCTTTTATGACCTTGATATTGATGAAAAGGCTTTGATCGCGAATGAGACCCAGGCTTTGTTCGACCAGGTCATTGAGGCGCAGAGTCTCCTTGTTGGCGCTCGTTTGCCGGCTGTAAGCGAGAAGGTCCTTGACAATGTTCCGGCATTGATTGGCATCTTCCAGGATGCACCGCAAATCCGGGTATTTGGGATCGCCGTCACCCAGGTCTTCCAGGAGAAGACCGGCATAGAGGAGGATGCCGGTCAGGGGATTGTTGATCTCATGAGCCACGCCGGCCGCGAGTTGACCGAGTGAGGCCATTTTCTCCGCGCGGGCCGCTCTCATCAAGACCTCTTTCATCTTGGCTTCTTGGGCGAGCTTTTCTCTGAGGTCGTTAAAGATCCCCATGGTGGCCACTTCTGTATCGCCCTCATAGATGATCGCCGCGGTCAACTCCGCGGGAATATCTTCCCCCTGCGCGCTTTTCAGGGTCGTGTGACTGCAAGGCAGCTTGCCTTTGCCGCCATAGCTCTCATCCCGGAGTTTTTTCATAACTTCTTTGGCCTGTCCCGGGGGATAGAGGTCTCGCACCGTGATTTTTTTTCGGGCCTCCCGGAAGGTATAGCCGGTGAGTTCTTCTGCGGCCGGATTCATCATCAGGATTTTTCCATGCCTGTCTGCGGCGATGATAGCGCTAATCGAGCTTTGCACAAACTTTTCCAAAAATACCTTGATACCGGAAAGCTCTCTTTCCAACCTTTTCACATGAGTGACATCCCGGATTTTCTCGATGATATAGCGGACCTCACCTGCATCATCCAGGATAGGTGAGAAAATTCGGTCTTCCCATTTTTCCTTCTTACCCGGTATCTTCACCCGTCTGAGGATAGTCTGCCCTTCTTTCTCAGCTAACACCTTGGTGAGCGGACAAGTTTCGTAGGGACAGGGATCTTCAGACTGGTAAAAGAATTCATGGCAGGTCTGGCCGATGATCTCCTCTTTACTGGTGTCAAAGGTCTTATAAAAGCTTTTATTAGCGCTGAGAACCACCCGGTTCGGTTTCAAAATCAGGGCAGGCAGAGATAACGAATCGAAGACCCTCGACATCCAGTCGATCTCTCCTGTGATTTCACCGGCTTCTCTATCCATAGACAACCCGGTCTTCCTCTGTTTTTTGCGCACGAGAGAGTTACGGGGGGGCAGGAGAGGAAGAAGGAAACCTTCACTCCTCCGGGAACGGCCAGCGCCCGCGTTTCCAGCTGCAGCTGTAGAGGACCTGTCGAGACAGCCTGCTGCTGTTGTTTCGGCTGCGAGTTCCCGGTCTATCAACCCGCCCGCCCCCACGTCTCCGCACATCGTCAGCGGACGAGATTATCCTGGACAATACCCAGGAGCTTATCCAGATCTATGGGCTTGGGAA
>JAKAGH010000198.1 GCA_021817645.1 Deltaproteobacteria bacterium | reverse complement strand
CGCGTCCCTGCCCGGCATCATGAAGGCCAAAAAGAAGCCGCTGGCAGTCAAGACCCTGGCGGATTTGGGCCTGGCCCCGGAGCAGGTGGGGGCCGCGGCCGCCCGGGTCCGGGTCGCGGCCCTGGAGCTGCCGGTGCCCCGGCAGGCCGGGATCAAAGTGGAGGGCGACACCGCGGCCAAGGCCCGGGAGCTGGCCCGGCTGCTCCATGAAGAAGCCAAGGTGATTTAGCTTTCAGCTTTTAGCTTTTCGCTTTTCGCTTTTCGCAAATAGCCAATAGCTAATAGCTATTAGGAGATGAAACATGGCACAGGGAGTTTGCGTAATCACGGAATTTCGGGACGGCGCGTTCCGGCGGGTGTCATTCGAGGTGGCCAGCGAGGGGAAGAGATTGGCCGACGCCCTGGGCGAACCCCTCACAGCCATCACTCTGGGAGACGGGGTCGCGGCCGCCGCGGCCGATCTGGGTCAATACGGGGTGGAGAAGGTTTTTGCCGTGGATCAGCCAGGGTTGCAGGATTACCTGGCGGAGACCTACGCTCCGGTGGTGGCCGGGCTTCTCCAGACCTTGCAGCCCAAGGTGGTGCTCAGCGCCGCGTCGGTGGACGGCAAGGATTTGAGCGCCCGGGTGGCAGCGCGTCTGGGCGCGGGCCTGGCCCAGGACTGCACGGAACTGCAGGTCGAGGGCGGCGCCCTGAAGGCCAAACGCCCGGTCTATGCGGGTAAGGCCCTGGCCTGGTATGAGTGGGCCGACGAGTCCTGGCCGCAGATGGCTTCGTGTCGGCCCAACGTCATGGCTTGCCTCATCATTGACAGCTCCAAAAAGGCCGTGGTGGAAACCCCGGCAGTGGCGTTGTCCGCCGCGGCCAAAACCAGAGTGGTGGGGGTCGAGGCCGCCGCGGGCAAGGTCGACCTGGCCGAGGCCCAGGTGATTATTTCCGGGGGCCGCGGCCTGAAAGCCCCCGAAAACTTCGCCCTTTTGGAGGAACTGGCGCAGCTCCTGGGAGGGGCGGTGGGGGCTTCCCGGGCCGCGGTGGACGCGGGTTGGCGGCCGCACGCCGAACAGGTGGGCCAGACCGGCAAAGTGGTCAACCCCAACCTCTACATGGCTTGCGGCATCTCCGGGGCCATCCAGCACCTGGCCGGCATGGGCTCCAGCAAGTTCATCGTCGCGGTCAACAAGGACCCGGAGGCCCCCATCTTCAGCAAGGCGGACTACGGCGTGGTGGCAGACCTCTTCCAGTTCGTGCCGGCCTTCATCGAGGAAGTGAAAAAGCTCAAAGCGGCCTGCTGAGGATAGGATTAGGGGCCAGGGGGCAGGGATCAGGAATTAGAGATTAGTTCAAACAGAGGAAGAATGAGCTATCCACTGGTGTCATGTCCCATGAATATCTTACATAACTTGCCCTGGTCTTTCTCCCTCCCCCTTTGAGGGGGGAGGGTCGGGGTGGGGATGGCGTCTTTTGGTTGATTACAGCCACTTAGCCAAAGTAGCCCACCTCACCCTCTCCCTCTCCCCCGAGGGGAGAGGGAATAATATCGGGCATATTCATAGATGATATTTTGGAACTTATTTCTGGGGAGGTCACACTAGAAGCCATTTTCAAAACCTCAAATTGCCCTTAACTGTCATTCTGAGCGCAGCGAAGGATCTCGTATTTTCGAAGCGTTGAGATCCTTCACTGCGTTCAGGATGACAGAAAAAGAGGTCTTGAAATGGCTTCTATCTACTAATCACTGAATACTGATTACTGCTCACCGCTTACTGATTACTGATTACTGATTACAAAAAACGGAGGCATTACGCATGCAACCGGGGTATTTTCCCGCCAATCTCCTTTTCGGCGTCATCTTGCTGGCGGCGGTCGCCTTTTTTCTGGTCACCGTGCATAAGCTTTACCGCCTCCTGCGCCTGGGGCAGCCCGAGGACCGTTTCGACCAAATCGGCCGCCGCGTCCGGGGGGTGGCCACCTTTGTCCTGGGACAACGGCGGGTGGTGCGGGAACCGGCCGGGTGGGGCCACTTCTTCATCTTTTGGGGCTTCATTATTATCACCGTCGGCAGCGTCGAGACCTTCGGGGCCGGTCTCTATCATGGCTTTGCCTACTGGCAGGTCCTGGGTAAGCCACTCACCGCGGCCCTTTATCTGCTGCAAGACCTGCTGTGCGCCGGGGTGGTGGCCGCGCTGGGCGTCTCCCTCTACCGCCGCTTTCTGATCAAGCCGGAACGGCTGCGCTTTTGCGACCAGCACGCGGCCAACCTGGATGCCGGCGTCATCATCGGCCTGATCCTGCTGCTGATCGTGCTGCTGTTCGGGGCCCGGGCGGTGGAATACCGGCTGGCTGTGGCGCAGCCAGGCCGCTACTTCCCCCAGAGTGCGTTCATCTCCGTGGCCCTTTCCGGGTGGTTTGCCGGTTTGCCGCAAGCGGACCTGGAGGGCTGGTACAGCTTTTTCTGGTGGGCGCACACCCTGGTGATCCTGGGTTTCCTGGTCTATATTCCCTTTTCCAAGCATCTGCATATCCTGGGCGCCATCCCCAATGTCTTTTGCCGCAGTTTTCACCCTCTGGGGGAACTCAGCAAACTGGATCTGGAAGATGAGTCGGTGGAGACTTATGGGGTAGCCAGGATTGAGGAATTTACCTGGAAGCAGCTCCTGGATCTCTACGCCTGCACCGAATGCGGCCGCTGCTCCGAGAACTGTCCCGCCCACCTCACCGGCAAACCCCTGAGCCCCAAAGAGACCATCCATCACCTCAAGAGACACCTCTTGAGCCAGGGCCAACTGCTGCTGGCGCAGGGTGAGGCTAAAGAGATGCCTCTGGTGGGCGAAGTCTGCCTTCCCGACGAGATCTGGTCCTGCACCACCTGCGGCAACTGTATGGAACATTGCCCGGTCTTCATCGAACATATCCCGAAATTCGTGGACCTGCGCCGTAACCTGGTGCTCATGGAAAGCAGTTTCCCGCCGGAGGTCCAGACGGTCCTGCGCAACTGGGAAACCAACTCCAATCCCTGGGGCCTGGCCTTCGCCACCCGGGGCGATTGGGCTCAAGGGCTGCAAGTGCCCACCCTGGCCGAGACCCCCCAGGTGGAATTTTTGTACTACGTGGGCTGCGCCGGCAGTTTCGACGCCCGGGGCCAGAAGGTGGCGGCCGCGATGGTCCAACTACTCAACCACGCGGGGGTGAGTTTCGGCATCCTGGGGGCCGAAGAGAAGTGCTGTGGCGAGACGGCCCGACGCATCGGCAACGAGTATCTGTTTCAGGCCATGGCTACGGAACTGGCGGAGACCATCAACGGCTACGGCATCAAAAAGATCATCACCACCTGCCCCCATGGGTACAATTGTTTGAAGAACGAGTATCCCCAATTTGGCGGCCAGTGGGAAGTGTACCACCACACCGAGTTTCTGCACCGGCTGCTGCAGGAGGGGCGGCTCACGCCCTGGCGGCCTCTGGACAAGAAGCTCACCTTTCACGATTCCTGCTACCTGGGCCGTTATAATGGCCTTTATAAAGAACCCCGGGAGCTCTTGAAAGCGATTCCATCACTGCGCTTGCTAGAAATGGAGCGCCACCGCCAGAAATCCTTTTGCTGCGGCGCGGGCGGCGGGCGCATGTGGATGGAGGAGACCCTGGGGACGCAAAAAATCAACGAGGCCCGCACGGACCAGGCCCTGGCCCTCGAGCCGGAGCTCATCGCGGTCTCCTGCCCTTTCTGCGCCATCATGTTGGAGGACGGCTTGAAGGCCCGGGAACAGGAAGCAGCAGTGCAGGTCTGCGATCTCGCGGAATTGCTGGTCCAGGCGCTGGAGACGGGGGAGTAATAGCAAGTTCGCTTCTTTGAGCGATAAATCAACAACCGGCGTGTATCGGCGTGCATCGGCGGCTATTATTGAACCGCCGATAAACGCAGATGAACGCCGTTAATTCTGCGATATTGTTGCATGTCAATACGAAGTTGGTCTTAGCTTTCGGCCACCAGGGAAATTATTCTCTTGCCGGTATACTCCGCCACATCCGCCAAACCATCCAGGGGCATGAAATCAGGGGCATTGGCGGCAAACAGGCAGGTCACCGATGCGGGAAATTCTTCGTCCGGCAGATGGAAAATATAATACAAAGGAATGCGCGGCAAAGGATACAGGGTGAAAGAGAAGTCGCCGCTGGGAGGAGAGGTATTAACGCGGCCGGAAAAGGCCGCGGCCAGCCGCTCCTGTTGCCGGCTGATGGCGGGGACCCGGGGCGCCAGGATTTGCTCGGCGTTGGCCGTAAACGCGCCCTGGTAGGGCATGCTGTGGGGCAGATCCTTGAACGATTTTAGGGATTCGAGCTGCACGGGCCGCTCCGGCACCGCACTGGCATAAAGGGCGATTAGCAGGCCTTCCGGTCCCGAGGCCGAGGCTCCGCCCAGGGTGATATCCGCGGCGCTGAGCAGACAGTCCTCGCCAAAGGCCTGAAAGCTTAAGCCCCTATCCCCAAGGGCCGCGGGCAGGCAGGCCGACAGCACCGCCGGTGATCTGGCCCAGGCCTTTCGGAGATAATCGTTGCGGATTTGCAGGTAGTTCTGGCCCATAAGGCGGGGCAATTTTACTTTTTGGAAATCACTTCGTGGATTATTTGACTCAATTCCGGGAGTCTATAAGGTTTGGTGATGACCCCTTGGACCCCATATTTCTCATAATCGGCCATGATCGGGCTATCAGAATAGCCGCTGGAAACAATGACCTTTGCCTGGGGGTTGATTTCTTTCAGCAACTCCAAAGTTTCTTTACCCCCCAAGCCGCCGGGGACCGTCAGGTCCAGGATCACCGCTGCATAAGGCCGCCCATTGTGGTTGGCGGTTTGATAGATCTCCACAGCCTCGCGGCCATCCCGGGCCGAGTCCACCTCAAAACCGAGCTTTCCCAGCATCTCTCCTAACACATCCAAAACAATGCCTTCATCGTCCATGATGAGGATCCGGCCCTGGCCTTTGAGCGGCTCGATAGCTGCTTCCTCAGGGAAGGGGATGGCATCCTTTAAGGCCGGGAGATAGATATAAAAAATGCTGCCCTCCCCCGCCTGCGATTCCATGGTGATGTAGCCGCGGTGATTCTTGATGATGGAATAGGCAGTAGCCAGCCCCAAGCCGCTGCCTTGGGGTTTGGTGGTAAAGTACGGGTCGAAAATCTTGTCCCCGATTTCCGGGGGTATACCCGCTCCCTGATCAAGCACGGTTATTTTGACATACTCCCCTTTGGGCAGCGGGATATGCTTCCCACGGGGCAAAGGCAGCTCGGCATCTTCTGCCAGGGTCACGTTTTCGGCCCGGATGGCAATGATGCCCCCCGCCGCCATGGCCTGTTGGGCATTAATCAGCAAGTTATTGATAACCTGATTAATCTGACCTTCATCGACTTTAACCAACCATAGATCTTCCGGGAGATAAAAATCACACCTGATATTGGTGCCGCATAGGGTTAGGTTCGCGGTTTCCTTAAGTAATTTGGTAATTTCCGTGGGCTTCTTCACCGGCGCGCCGCCCCGGGCAAAAGTCAGTAAGCGTTGCGCCAGCGCTTGAGCCCGCAGGCAGGCCTTTTCCGCTTCGTTCAATCTGCCCCGGTCCGCCTCCTGCAGGTAAGGTTCCATGCCGGTCAGATTGATGTTTCCCAGGATGGCAGTAAGTATGTTATTAAAATCATGAGCAATACCACCTGCCAAAATACCCAGGGATTCCAATTTGACGATGCGCAGACGTTCTTTCTCCGCCTGTTGGCGCTCGGTAATATCCCGGCAATTGATGACCACTTCCGTTTTTTCCGGGCGGTCGGGCAGGATTTTGCCGATGGCCTCCAAGGTATGCCAGGAGCCGTCTTGGCCCCGGAAGCGGGCCTCCACCGAAAATATGGTATCCGGAATGCGGATGAGGGCCTGACGCACTTCGATAAACTTGGGTAAATCCTCGGGGTGGATCAATTCCCGGAACTGGAGATAATTTAATTCACCCGGAAAATAACCCAGCACCCTTTCCACGGAAGGGCTGGCGAAACAAATCATCCCTTCATGGTCAATGACCATAATAATATCAGAAGTGTTTTCTATCAGAGATCTATAGTAAGCTTCGCTGCGTCTCAAC
>JAKAGH010000197.1 GCA_021817645.1 Deltaproteobacteria bacterium | reverse complement strand
GAAGATGTTGGTGCAAAATCCTGGTAAGGTATGTCACAAATGAAAGGAATGAAAATCGAAGTAATAGTTGCTGGTTCAGCAACTAAAGACGGGCAGATATGGCAAATGCGGAACCTAAACACCCTTTTGCCATATCTGCTTTCCTGATAATTTAGTGATCCAGCTTCAGTGCGAGAGTGGTAGAGCTTCATGTCCGTCGCCCAGTCTTTCGATTTCCTGATTCAATGGCACCTCACCGAAAGGTGTAATTTGCGGTGCAAACACTGTTATCAGGATAATAAGAAAATAGATGAAATGTCCTTCCTGGAAATTGCGGCGACGCTAGAGACCGCCGCGCAAATGGTGCAGGAATGGCAAGAGACTTACGGTATTCAATTTCTCCCCAGTTTTAATGTTACCGGCGGCGAACCTTTCTTAAGAGAAGATTTCTTTCGTATTCTGGAATTGATGGTCAACACGGGATTTGAGGTCTACATCCTCTCCAATGGCACCTTGATTAATCGGGAAATTGCCGGGAAGCTGGCGGACCTGGGGGTGCACGGCGTCCAGGTTTCCCTGGAGGGCCTGGAGGGGACCCACGACCGTATCCGGGGGGCGGGCAGCTTTGCCGCGGCCGTGGCCGGAGTCCGGGACCTGCTGGACGCCGGGGTCAAGGTCTCCCTCAACACCACCTTATCCCTGATGAATGCCGGGGACTTTTTCGATCTGGCGGACCTGGCGGCTTCCCTGGGGGTTCCCCGCCTGGGCTTTTCCCGGCTGGTGCCTTCCGGCCGGGGGCTGGCCCTGCTGGATCAGATGCTGAGCACGCCCCAGGTTAAGGAACTTTACGGCAAGATTGCCGCGCTCGAAATTGCCGGGTTGGAGATTGCCACCGGGGACCCCATGGCCTCCCAGATGGATTTTCCCTCGCCCGTCGAAGATGCCGGCGCCATCGCCCTGGGCGGCTGCGCCGCCGGGGTCTCCGGACTCACCCTGCTGCCTGACGGCACGGTCACTCCCTGCCGGCGGCTGCCCCTGCCCCTGGGCAACGTGCGCCGGGATTCCTTGCGGGAACTCTGGGCCGCGTCCCCGGTGCTCGAAGCCCTCAGAGACCGGAACCGGTATCGCGCAGGCTGCGGCGCTTGCCGGAGATGGGCCCAGTGCCGGGGTTGCCGGGCCATTGCCTATGCTTATTCCCAGGCCCAGGGACGCCCGGATTTCCTGGCGCCTGACCCCCAATGCTTTATTGACTAAGGAGGAAAGCCCATGAATGAGCGCCCAGGCGCAGTAACCATGAAGGGAAATCCCCTGACCCTGCTGGGACGGGAGGTGCAGGTGGGGGACGCGGCCCCTGATTTCGAGGTCACGGCCAACGACCTGACGCCCTTTAAATTCTCTTCCCTGAGCGGGCAGGTGTGCATCATCGCCTCCGTCCCTTCTTTGGATACTCCCGTCTGTGACTTGGAAACCCGGCGTTTCAACGGGGAGGCCGCCGGGCTCAGCACGGATATCCGGATTTTGACCCTGAGCATGGATCTCCCTTTTGCGCAGAAACGCTGGTGCGGCGCCGCGGGGGTGGAGCGGCTCACGACCTACTCCGACCACCGGTTGGCTTCTTTCGGCCAGGCGTACGGCGTCTTGATCAAAGAACTGCGGCTTCTGGCCCGGGCGGTGTTCGTGGTGGACCGGGCGGGCAGCATCCGCTATGTGGAAGTGGTGCCGGAGCTGACCCACGAACCGGACTACGAGGCGGTGCTCCAGGCGGTGAAGAGCGCGGCCTGAGGTTGAGCAAGCCGGGGCATCCGGGTTGGTTTTTCCTTCTTAACCTTGAACTTTGAACCTTGAACTCGCAGGACAGAATGAAGGCCAAGGTCATGAAAAAATTGGTAATTTTAGGCAGCGGCACCGGCGGCACTATAATCGCCGGCAAAATGCGTAAAATATTACCCGAGAGCCAATGGGAGATCACCATCATTGATCGGGACTGGCAGCACCACTACCAGCCCGGCTGGCTCTTCATACCCTTTGGCATTTACACCGCCGAGGACTGCGTCAAACCCAAGGTCAAATTTATCCCGCCGGGAATCAACTTTGTTCTCGATGACATCACCATAATTGACCCGGCTAAGAAGCAGGTGCAGACCAAGCGGGACACCTATCTTTATGATTGGCTGGTGATCGCCACCGGCTGCCGCATTATGCCCAATGAAGTGGAGGGCATGGCCGAGGGGATGGGACAGGACATCCACAATTTCTATTCCCGGGACGGCGCGGTCGCGCTCTATGAAAAAATGAAGTATTTCGAGAAGGGCAGGGTGGTGATCAATATCGCCGAGCTGCCCTTCAAATGCCCGGTGGCCCCCCTGGAATTCGCGTTCATGGCCGACTGGTATTTCACCATGAACGGGGTCAGGAAAAACATCGAGATCGAACTGGTAACCCCCCTGGGCGCGGCCTTCACCAAGCCGGTGGCCGCCGGCATTTTGGGTCATATCTGCGAGGAAAAAAATATCAAGGTGACCACCAACTACCAGATCGCCTCGGTGGATACGGAGAAGAAAGCCATCAAATCCTACGGGGGCGAGGAGGTCCCTTACGAACTCCTGGTGGCGATTCCGCCGAACTTCGCGGCCCAGTGCATCATCGACAGCGGGATGGGCGACCCCATGGGCTACGTGGATACCGACCACAACACCTTGAAGGCCAAAAACTACGACCATATTTATGTGATCGGCGATGCGACCAACGTCCCTACTTCCAAGGCCGGGGCCGTGGCCCACTACGAGGCCGACACCATCATTAAAAATCTGCGGCGGGAGATCGACGGCCAGCCGCCCTTGCCCGATTACGACGGCCACGCCACCTGACTGGTGGTCACCGGTTACGAGAAGGGGTCCCTTCTCGACTTCAACTACAAGATCGAGCCCCTGCCGGGAAAATTCCCCTTTCCGGGCATCGGCCCCATGGACCTGCTTAAAGAAAGCTTCGCCAATTACGTCGGCAAAATGATGTTCCGGTGGGTCTATTACAACCTGATGCTCAAGGGCAGCCATCTGCCCCTGGAAACGCAGTTTGTGCTGGCCGGCAAGGTCAGGGGTATTTTGTCGCCGGATATTGAGATGCCCCTCAGGAGGAAGCGGCCATGACCAATGAAGAACTGCTGCTGGAGCGCCTTGCCCGCATCGAAGAGAGGCTGGAAGGGGTCGGCCGGGTGGAAAAGCAGTTGGAGGTCTTTTCCAGGCCCTGGGAGACCCTGACGGACCTGGGCAAGGATCTCTCCATCCTCATGGACCCGGCTGCCAAAAGGCTGACCGAAGAACTGGTGGAAGTGGAAATCGGCTTCCAGTTGGAGGACTTCTTCGCCCTCTTAAAAAGGCTTCTCCCCAGCCTCAAGTACCTCTCCTGGGCCCTGGAACAGATGGAAAATTTCATTGACTGGTGGGCGGACATGGAGCCGATTCTGAAAGTTGCGGTGCCCAAGATGATCGACCGGTTGGATGTCCTGGAACAACAGCAGGTATTCAAGATCTTTGGCAAGCTCTTCTCCGGAGAGATGCTCCAATTCATGGACCGGCTGGCAGAGGTGGCCCTGGCCACACGTCTGGAGGAGGCCAAACCGGTGGGGCCCGTGGGATTGCTGTGGCAAATGCGCAGCCCGGAATGCCGCCAGGGACTGGGGGTCCTGCTGGAGTTGACCCGGGCGCTGGAGCGGATGCGGCCGGAGTCCGCGGCGGCGTCGTAAACAAGTCTGCACACCGCTTGGGCCAGGCCGGGGGGGTGGGGGACAATCGCTCCTGCCCCCTGCCTCCCATCCCTGCGCCCACGTCCTCACCCTACTCTATTACTGCGTTTGGAAGTAAAAGACCTAAAATACTGAATTAAGTTTCCCTCCCTTTCTTGACACGGCCAAATTAAGTCATAGATTTTGTTCACGGGAAAAGGTGCGGTTTTGTGTTCGATCTCCGCACTTAGCGAAAGGAGCCTATAATGGTACGTACCGCAAAATGGACTTCGGTTTTGGCATTGTCAGCACTGGCGGTTTTCCTGTTGATCTCCCCGGCTTTGGCCCAACCCCGGATGATGCCGGAAGATGTTTTTACCCCTCTCACCAAGGGGTATGATTTGATGCGGGCTGGCAAATATGAAGCCGCAGAAGCAGAGTTTAAAACAGCTCTCAGCCGGGACCGCTACAACCCCTTTGCCCTCAATAACCTGGCGGCCATCAAGGCTCAGGAAGGCAAACTGAAAGAGGCCATGGCTTACCTGACGGATGCAGGGACCCATGCCGCTGAATACAAGGATAAGTTCCAGGAAGTGTGTTTTACCGAAGGCCTCTGCACCGGGGTCAAGCCCGTGAAGGAACTGGGCAATGAGAGCGCCATCGCCAAAGTCATTGCCGAGAATATGACTAAGTTGAAGGCCAAAATGGCTGCCAGCCCTGAAAAGCCCGTGCCTTCAACCGCACCTCCTATGGAGAAAGTGCCGCCCCAGAAGAAAGGGCAGTAGTACGGCTTCTCTAAATTTTCAATAACTTGTACCGCTCCTTTTCCCAAGTACTTTGAACAGCTGCCGTCACCACACTTTTTGTAAGAGGACATCCGGGCAGGTCTGGTTTTTCTTTCTACCCCTGCTGATGCTCGTAATCTGCTGCGCCCCGGGATACCATGAAAAGCCGGATTCCGGGGCCGATGTTCCCGGTTATTATGAATCCAAGAAGTGGTATACCAATCCTGAGACCGAGGAAGAATACCAAAGGCGATTGCAATGGGAAGATTTCAATTCGAGCCGCCAGCACTTTCATTGAAGTCGCCTAAGGGGCAGTCCTGTTGCCCTTATTCCCTCCTTTTCCCAAGCTGCCGTTAAAATTTCTCCTAACATCTCTGGGTGACTGTCAATTTTACGGTCTCTCCATTCCAGCCCTATTTTTGCTTTTCTTTCCGGCTTGGCCTATAATTCGCCTGATCCGGCAGGATGCGCATTTCTGGGAGGGAATCATGCTGCCGCCAAAAATCAGACTTGTGGCCCTGGTGTCGCTTCTGGCCCTCATCCTTTCCTTCCCGGCCGGCGGCTTCGCCCAGACCGCCAAGTCGGTTGACAGTCCCAGGGATCCCCGGGATTACATCTTACTCACCATTTTCTTAAAGCACGATCAGTCCAAAACCCTGGATGAAATCAATCAGGATTTGGCGCGTTCCGGTTTCTGGCGCGACTTCCCCCCCTTGGGCATAGAGGTGGATTCCTGGTATGTCGTGATGGGCCTCGGCCAGGTGGTCACTCTCCGCGTTCCTCCCTACAGGCTGCGGGAGGTGAACCTGGCCATCGAAAAAACGGCCTGGAGGGCCTTCCGCACGGAGATCTACCCCGCCTATGACTATAAAGACATTGCCGCCAGTCAAAAAGAAAGGGCGATCCAGAAGCACAAATAATTCCCAGGAGAAATATATGCTCAAAGGTTACTCTCTGCCCCGGACTCCCAAAGGCGCCTCCAGCCTGGCTCCCACCCCGCCCTGGCACTACGTTGGCACCTGTCTGGCAGTGGAGTACGAAGCCGCGCCTGCGGCGGTAGAGGCCTTCCTGCCTGACGGCCTGGCTTTTCATTCTCCCCGGTGTGCGGCTTATTTTGTGGAGTGGCAATACGCCAGCGACTCCGGGGAGGAATATCTCGACCCCGCGCGCAGCCAGTACCGGGAGACCATCATTCTCATCTCCGCGGCCTACGAAGGCGCGGCCGTGGCCTATTGTCCCTTCATCTGGGTGGACCAGGACGTCTCGCTCCTGCGCGGCTGGGCCCAGGGCTGGCCGAAACAGATCGGCTCCACCTGGATCACCCGGGCTTACGGCCTGCCTTCCCCGGCCACCCCGGTATTGGGTCCCGGCGGCAAATTCGGCGCCACCCTGGCAGTCAAGGACCGCCGCCTCATGGAGGCGGTGGTCACCCTCCGGGAGCAGACCACCGAGCTGCCTCAACCCACTTTCGCGGGCGCGGTCAACACCCGGCACTTTCCGGAGCTGGTGGCCGGGAAGCACGGCCAGCCCGCGGTCTATGAACTGGTGCAACTGAAATCCCGGGACGTGCAGGTCTCCCCCATCTGGAAAGGGGAGGCCAGCCTCACCGTCTTTGATCACCCTTACCTGGAGCTGCCGGACCTTCGCCCC
>JAKAGH010000196.1 GCA_021817645.1 Deltaproteobacteria bacterium | reverse complement strand
GTGCATCTCCGCGACATCCTGGAGTTCATCAAGGCCAAAGCCGATCTGGGCATGCTCACCAATTTCAATCTCTCGGTGGCGGTCACCGATAGCTTCATGGAGCAGGTGGAGCAGGATGACACCTATCCCCTGATCAGCCCCCGCACCGGCCAGGAGGTCAAGCGGCTGCCGGCCCGGGAGGTTTTCGATCTCCTCTGCCGCTACGCCCTGGAAACCGGCGACCCCGGCCTGATCTTTCTGGATGCCATCAACCGCGACAACCCCACCCCGGAATTGGGTCCCATGGAGGCCACCAATCCCTGTGGGGAGCAACCCTTGCTCGCGTATGAATCCTGCAACCTGGGCTCCATCAATCTCGCCCGGCTCGTTCGTCGAGGCAGCCTGGATTGGGAAGAATTGGACCGTCTGACCCGCCTGGGAGTCACCTTCCTGGATGACGTCATCGACCAGAGTCATTATCCCCTGCCGCAGATCACCGCCATTACCCGGGCCAACCGCAAGATCGGCCTGGGGGTCATGGGCCTGGCTGATATGTTCATCCAGATGGGGTTGGCTTACGACTCCCCGGAAGCCCTGGAACTGGGCGAAAGAGTAATGGCTCGCATCCAGGCCGCGGCCGTGGCCCAGACCGAGGCCCTGGCCCGGGAGCGGGGCCCTTTCCCCAACTTCCTTCACAGCCGCTGGCATCAGGCAGGCCTTCCCCCCCGGCGCAACGCCACGGTCACCACCGTGGCCCCCACCGGCACCATCAGCATCATTGCCGGGACTTCCAGCGGCATCGAGCCGCTCTTTGCGGTGGCTTACCGCCGCCGCGCCCTGGAAGGGGAAGAATTTGACGAGGTGCACCCTTTATTCCTGGAAAAATTGCGGGAAATGGGCCTCAAGGAAGCAGATTGGATTCCCCAGGTCCTGGCCTTAGGAAGGGTACGGCCGCTGACGGCCCTGCCGGCGGAACTGCACCACCTCTTTCCCACCACCTTTGAAGTGAGCGTGGACTTACAGGTGCGGATGCAGGCCGCGTTTCAGCGGCATGTGGAAAATGCGGTATCCAAGACCATCAATCTGGCCCCGGAGGCCACCGTCGCGGATGTGGCCCGGGCCTTCAAACTGGCCCATCAACTGGGTTTGAAAGGCATCACCGTCTACCGTTACGGCTCCAAGCCCGGACAAGTGCTAAGCCTGCCGCCACAGGCGGAGGTTCTGACCCTATCCCAGGAATTCGCGGAAGAATGCCGCCAGTGCTCGGTCTGAGGAATTTCAGCAAGTGGGACTGAGGTGAAATTCTGATAGACAAGATTTATCGGTTTAATTGTGCTATCATGCCTCCAACACGAGATGGGTTGAAGGATAAAGGGAGAGTATGCCCCATTTGCTTGAACAGGCTGAGACTGTCCGCAAAGAGGTGGGACAGCAGCTAAGCCAAAAAAGAAAATCCGAACTGGGGCAGTTTATGACCCCGGCCACGGTTGCCCGCTTCATGGCCTCCCTTTTCCCCCCTTCAACTTTAAAAACAGCCCGACTTTTAGATGCAGGCACGGGAATGGGCGCACTTTCAGGGGCCGCCCTGGATCGCTTCGCAGCAGGGGGGTTCCTCTTTCATCATGTCGAAGTTGTGGCGTATGAGATTGACCCTCAATTACGGGAGCTTTTATGCCAAACACTGGCAAAATATCAGGGGCGCTTTGGTGTAGATATTTCTGTGCGCCGGAGTGATTTTATCGAAGAAGCGGTAAAGCTGATTTTTCAAGGGGAAGAGCGCTTTACTCATGCAATCCTGAACCCGCCTTATAAAAAAATCCATAGTGCGTCCCGTCATCGGCATTTGCTGCGCCGGGTCGGGATTGAAACGGTCAACTTATATTCCGCCTTTGTTGCTCTCACAATTGAACTCATGCAGGCAGGCGGCCAAATAGTCGCGATTATGCCCCGCAGCTTTTGCAACGGTCCTTACTACCGGCCATTTCGTGAGCTTATCCTTAGCAAGACATCGATCAAGCACATTCATCTATTCGCCGCCCGTAACCGCGCCTTCAGGGATGATGATGTCTTACAGGAAAACATCATCGTTTTGCTTGAACGGGACGCCCTACAGGGAAACGTCACCGTATCCACGTCAACAGATGATAGTTTTACCGACATGCAAACCAATGTTTACCCCTTTGACCGGATCGTTTTTCCAGATGATGCAGAGAGCTTTATACACGTTCCCACTTCGCCTGAACGCAATCACCTTGAAGTTTCCCCGGTTATCCGTTTTTCGCTGGCCGACATTAGCCTTGAAGTTTCGACCGGGCCGGTTGTAGATTTCAGGCTAAGGCCTCATCTCCGGCAAATGCCGGGGCGAGGCACTGTCCCCCTGCTTTATCCCAGCCATCTTTCGGGACAGGTGCTTGATTGGCCGAAGCCGGGTGCGAAAAAACCGAATGCCATTATAAGGAATGCCGAAACCGAAAAGTGGCTTTACCCGAATGGTTATTATGTAGTGGTCAGGCGGTTTTCATCCAAGGAAGAAAGGCGCCGGGTTATGGCGAGTGTCGTTTATCCAGACGCCTTTAATAGTAGCCCTATGCTTGGTTTTGAAAATCACCTTAATGTCTTCCATTACGGCAAAGAGGGAATTCCTGAAAATCTTGCCCACGGCTTGGCGGTTTTTCTCAATTCCACGGCGGTTGATGAGCAATTCCGTCTTTTTAGCGGCCATACACAGGTAAACGCGACTGATTTGCGCTTGCTTAAATATCCGAGCCGTGACGTCCTGACTCGCCTTGGCGTCTGGGCAAAGGGTCGAGTCAAACTGACTCAACAGAAAATAGACCAGAAAATTGAAAGTCTTGCATGGATGAAAACGGAAATATAGAAGGCGCTCTGCAAATCCTTGATACTCTTGGGCTTCCCCGGCGACAGAGAAACGAACGTTCCGCCCTTTGCCTATTGGCCCTTTTAAACCTGACTCCCAAAAAGACGTGGGCACAAGCCGAAAATCCCCTTATCGGCATAACCCCGATGATGGAGTTTAGCCGGAAGCAATATAACAAGGACTACGCCCCAAATACGCGAGAAACCTTTCGGCGGCAAACTATTCACCAGTTTGTTCAAGCCGGGATAGCTCTGTATAATCCCGACAGACCAGACAGGCCCGTTAACAGCCCAAAAGCCGTTTATCAAATATCCCCTGAGACACTGGAATTGCTGAAAACCTTTGGCACAAAGAAATGGGAGACTTCGTTAAAAAACTACCTTTCAACAAACAAGACCCTCTCGCAAATCTATGCTAAAGAGCGTGTACAAAAGCTGATTCCAGTGCGGATAGCTCCTGGCAAAGAAATCAAGATCAGCCCTGGTGAACATAGCGAACTTATTAAGGCGATTGTAGAGGATTTTGCCCCGCGCTTTGCACCTGGAGCGGTCTTGGTTTATGTGGGCGATACCGGCGAAAAATGGGGATATTTCGATAAAAAATTGTTGGCTAAGCTGGGAGTGACGGTAGATTCACACGGAAAAATGCCGGACGTTGTTCTCTATTACTCCGAAAAAGATTGGCTTTTACTGGTGGAATCCGTAACCAGTCATGGTCCGGTTAACGCAAAACGCCATGAAGAGCTTGCCCGGTTGTTTGCTGGCGCAACCGCGGGGCTTGTCTATGTTACGGCCTTTCCTTCCCGCACTGTTATGACGCGTTATCTCGCAGAAATAGCTTGGGAAACGGAAGTTTGGGTAGCGGATGCACCCTGGCATTTAATTCATTTCAACGGGCCGCGGTTTCTGGGGCCTTATAGTGATAGGTCTTCAACGTAGTCATTTACCTAGTGAATTATATGAGAATAATTCGACTCATCAGAAGTGAGAAAATTAAAAAGTCATTTACCCTGGTGGTGGAACAAGATCCAGAAAGTAATTGGTTGGTGGGAGAAATAGTGGAACTTCCCGGTTGCTATACTCAAGCACCGGATTTGCCTGCATTAATAGCCAATACACAACAAGCAATCCGCGGTTATCTGCGAACGACGGACCTAATATAATAAGAATTTGCCAGTTACTACTGACGCGACGCACCGACCGGCGCGCCCCGCATGGGTTTTGCAGGTCCCTGGCTTTTGGGGGCGTCCTTGGCTGGCTTCTTTTTTATGGTCTTGGCGCCTCGCTGCTGTTTCGGCACCTGGCTCGGCTGCCCCTGCTGTTGAAGGGCAGGCTTATTGGATTGCTGAGAGCCGCTGCCGAATTCCAGCTTGGTGGGCGGCAGCCTTTGTCCCCACGCGAACCCCGGCGGCACCAAACACCCCGCCAGCAGAATTGCCGCCAGCCACAGTTTACCTAGCCTTCCCATGGCTCTCTCCATCTGCCAGGATTTCCCTGGACTAGATCACCTTGTGCAAAGGATACTCCACAATCCCCTGGGCCCCGGCCCGGATGAGACGGGGAATGAGCTGGCGCACTTCGGATTGGTTCACCACCACCTCCACGGAAAACCATTCCGTTTCGTAGAGAGAAGCGATGGTGGGGGCCAGCAGGCTGGGGAGCAGGTCAACGATATCTTTCAACTGCTGCTCCGGGATATTCATCTTCAGGCCCACCATCTTTTCCGCGCGCAGGGCCCCCAGGAGGAGCACCGCGAGGTTCTCCATCTTCTCCCGCTTGGCGGGATCATTTTGCCAGACCTGGGGATTGGCGATAAACTGGGTGTTACTCTGAAAGAGTTCATGAATAATCTTCAAGCCGTGGGCTTTGATGGTGCTGCCGGTCTCCGTCACCTCCACCACCGCGTCCACCAGCCCCGCGGCCACCTTGGCTTCCGTGGCCCCCCAGGAGAATTCCACTTTTACCGGGATCTGCCGCTGGGAGAAAAAACGGCGGGTGTAATTCACCAGTTCGGTGGCGATCTTTTTACCGGCCAGGTCTCTGAGGGAACGGATCTCGGAATCCGCGGGCACGGCCACCACCCAGCGCACCGGATTATGGCTGGCCTTGGAGTACATGAGGTCGGCCACCACCTCTACCTGGGAATCGTTTTCCATGGTCCAATCCCGGCCCGTGAGGCCGCAATCCAGGGTGCCGTCAGCCACGTAACGGCTCATCTCCTGGGCCCGGCACATGGAACAGGCGATCTCCGGATCATCGATATCCGGGAAATAACTGCGGCCATTGGCTTTGATGTGCCAGCCGGAACGGCGAAAAAGTTCTATGGTGGCTTTTTCCAGGCTACCCTTGGGAATGCCCAGTCGCAATTTATTCACCCCGATATACCTCCTGGGGATCAAAGATTAGGGAACCCTCCACCTGCCAGCCCTCTCCTTGGCGACGGCGGTGAAAACAGCTGCGGTGGCCGGTATGGCAGGCGGCTCCGCCCACCTGCTCCACCTTCAGGAGCACCGTATCCTGGTCGCAATCAAGATAAATGGCTTTGACCCGCTGCACATGGCCGGAGGTTTCCCCTTTATGCCAGATTTTGTTGCGGGTGCGGCTGTAGTAATGGGCCTCTCCGGTCTTCAGAGTCAGGTCCCAGGCTGCGGGGTCCATGAAAGCCAGCATCAACACCTCGCCCGAAGCCGCGTCCTGAACAATGGCGGGAATCAGGCCCCCCATTTTGGCGAAATCCAAATCTTCTTTCTGGTTCATATCCAGAAAAATTATCCTTTTTCATTTAAATCTGCAAGGTTGGATGCTAAATTTTAAACAGCGGGAGGACGGGGCTATGGGAAAAGTCATCCCTTACGGCGATCTGGCCAGGCAGCACCAGCTCAATGTCTTGGCGCATAAGCGCCGGGAATACCGGGAACGGGAAGATTACCTGGCCGGCCTCAGGAAATTGCTCTTTCAGGTCGAGGGGCAGATGCGGCAGGCGGAGATGCGGCAGTTGCAGGTCTTTCAGGACCTAGCCGAGAGCCTGAAAATTCACCTGGAATTTCCCAGCCTGGGGGACCGGTTGGCCCTGGAGGAGTTTTTCGCCACCAACCCCGTTCTGTTGATCCTCAAAGAATTCCTGGCGGAGCGCCTGGACGCCGAAGAATGTCTGCAAAGGCTGGGGGAGTTGGGTCAAAAACCGACTACCCAGGAGGGGGCATAAAAAAAACTGGCCAGGTGGGGGAGGAACCCGGCCAGTCGGTGAAAGGAGAAAATGGTATATGAACTTTGATTAAGGGGGGGATGTGGGTACCTTAATTAGCGTCATATACTTG
>JAKAGH010000195.1 GCA_021817645.1 Deltaproteobacteria bacterium | reverse complement strand
GGGGATTTTACCCAGGCCGGTGTCCGGTTTGTTATCGCCGTGGAAGTCGGAGCCGCCGGTGGCCAGGAGGCCCAATTCTTGGGCCAGCCGCAGATACAGGGCTTCCTGCTCCGGGGTGTGCTCCGCGTAAAAGATCTCCACTCCGGCCAGGCCCTGGGCCTTTAGGTCCTGGAGCACTTCTTTCAGGGCGAAAGCGGAACCCAGCCCCAGGGTGAAGGGGTGGGCCAGGACCGGGATCCCGCCAGCCTGCCGGATCATGTCCATGGCTTCGGCCGGGGGGAAGCGGTACTTTTCCACGTAGGCCTTGCCGCCGTTTTTGAGATAAATGTCAAAGGCCTGCTGCATGCTCTTCACATAGCCCGACTCCAGCAGGGCCCGGGCGATATGGGGGCGGCCCACCTGACCGCCGCCGGAGAGCCGCTCCACCTGCTCCATGGTGATGGAGACACCGAGAGCGTTCAGCTTGGCCACGATCTTGGGGTTCCGCTCTTTCCGGGCCTGCTTCAGCACGGCCAGGCGCTCCGCCAGCTTGCCGTCCAGGAAATCGATGAAATAGCCCAGGATATGCATGGTGTCATCGGTGAACTGGGCGCTGATCTCCACCCCGGGGATGACCTCCACCTCTAACTCTTGGCCCGCAGCCATGGCCTCGGCCAGGCCGTCCGTGGTGTCGTGGTCGGTGAGGGCCACGGCTTTGAGGCCCGCGTCTTTGGCCAGACGCACCACCTCCGCCGGGGGGAAAGACCCGTCGGACGCGGTGGAATGGGTGTGAAGGTCGATGTGGCTAAGCATCTTTTCAATGATAGAAGTATTGATAACCAGTTTCCTTTGATATTTTACTATCCAAAACACTGCCCCAAACATTTAATTTATTAATTTCGAAATTGATTATTTCTCCAATATCTGTAAAATATACTTCTTTCGTTCTATTAAATACAGAACAAATACTATCAATGTTAACTTCCCTCTCCACTCTATCAATTGTATTAATTTTTAACTTTATTTTAGATTGACAAAATTCCCATGATAATGGCGGGGACCTTGTGACCCATCGATTAACATCATTCAATGAATAAAAATATAACTCATATAAACTGGGATTAACTTTGTTAAACCTATCATCTTTTTTCTTATATCCTTCTTCGCTAAAAATGTTGGTTAATTCTTTAGCTACTGCCCCAAAATATGCAATTTGTAAATATGCATATACTTTTTCCATCTTTTCACTTTCTATATTTAACCCAACACCTATACAAGTATTATCATTAGGTTTATTTTTTATTTCTAAACTATATGTATACCTTATTCCGGATTTAATATCTATTATTTCTGAAGTTACATTCCAAATTACAATATTCTTTTTACTCATATTTATAATATTTAATTCAATCGGAATTCCCAATATAAAAGGTGGTTTTGATCCTCCATACACCATCGCGTCGTATACGTCTTGGATAGGATCAATAACCTCAACTGGACTACCCCTTATTATTTTAGCCACAACCATGTAATCAGTTTTAATATTAATAATATAATATTTAACCTGATTCAATGCAACAACAATACTTAATATTAACGATACAATGGAGATTATTATTGGTACTTCTATTTTATATATTTTATCTGTTTTCATAATGAGTGTTTATATCCCCTCTTTGCCAAATTCATGCTTTGGTAAAAGATGAATACACAGGGAAGACACCTGTGCTACTAGTCATCTAAAACATAAACGATTGTGCGCACCCGGCCCAATAATAAAGGACTTTATCCGACACCGCGCCCATCAATTGCAGTTTCTCTTCTTTATCAATCGGTTCGATAAACAGATTATCCAAAAAATAGCTCACCGTGGTGGGACAGGACAGGGCCATGGGGTCGGAGATATCCTCTTTAAATTTGGCGCCGTATTCGTTAAAGCGGCCCCGGCTGAGTTCATGGAACTTGGCGGCCACGGTTTGAATCTCAGCGGCATCCGTCAGGTTATGTTCTTTGATGAGGATCTTCTGGATCAAATGGTCCTGCATATCGTCATAAAAATCGTGGATCACGCCGATGGTCTGGTCCTTTTCCGGTTTGGCCAGGGAATAGGTGTCGGCGATGATGAACATGGCAAAGGCCAGGGCCTCGACGATGTCGATGGGCCTGTCGCCATAGCCTTTAGCCGCGATCAACCGGCTGATATCGCTGACCATGCCGAAGGAGAGGGATTTCATGTTCTCCCGGTCTTGTCTGCCTTTGATTGGTTCTTGCTTAATTACCATTTTCTATCCAGATTATACATCGATAGACGCATGTTTGATAATTCACTGAAAACCTCTGATTTTTACCCCCCTTTGTATAAGGGGGGCAGGGAGGATTTTAGGGGCGCCTCCAAATCCCCCTAAATCCCCTTTTTCAAAGGGGGACTTAACCACCCGTGTCCAGATCCATGCATCGGAGAATAATGCAAAGCTAATTTCCAACGCTCCAATAGATGGTGCGCAGGGCGCACCCTATGTTAGACCCTGATTAGCTCGATCATCTCCCGGACTGCGCGGTCAATCCCCACCAGGATGGCCCGGGCCATGATGCTGTGGCCGATGGAGAACTCCTCGAACTCCGGCCGGCGCCTAAAGGGTTTGATATTGGTGTAGTTCAGGCCGTGGCCGCATTTGACCCGCAGGCCCCCGCTCTGGGCATGGCGGGCCGCAGTCAACAGCTCCTCAAACAGCCGCTGGGCCTCCTTGATGGAGCCGGCGTCCGCATAAGTGCCGGTGTGCAGCTCCACCCATTGGGCCCCCACTTCCAGGGCCGCGTCCAACTGCTTGGGCACCGGGTCCACAAAGAGGCTCACCTTCAAGCCCCCTTCCCGGAGCTTGTGGACGTAATCCTTGAGAAAGCCGAGATAGCCCGCGACCTCCAGGCCCCCTTCGGTGGTGAGTTCCTGGCGCTTCTCCGGCACCAGGGTCACCAAATCCGGCTTCACTTCCCGGGCGATATGCAACAACTCCTCAGTGGCGGCCATCTCCAGATTGAGGCGGGTCTTCACCGTCTGCCGCAACAGCCGCAAGTCCCGGTCCTGGATGTGACGCCGGTCTTCCCGGAGGTGGACGATGATGCCGTCCGCGCCGGCCAACTCCGCCAGGGCCGCGGCCGTCACCGGATCGGGCTCCGCTCCCAGCCGGGCCTGGCGCAGGGTGGCGATGTGATCGACGTTGACTTCCAATTTGGGCACAGTAATCAATCCTCCATTATCTACCAAAGCTGTCAGCTTTCAGCTAGCAGCGGTCAGCTTTTAGAAGCCAATTAAGTTGGATATTTTCCTAAAGAAATCATGCAGCGGGGAAAAAGATTACTCATTAATTTTTTTAGCCGAAAGCTGATCGCTGACAGCTCCTATCCTTCCCCTCAAATACCTTTGATCCCGGGATGCAGTAACCGCAATAATTCCCGAGTCTTCTCATCCATCCGGGCTTCCTGCTCCGGGGTGTCGTGGTCGTAGTCCAGTAGATGTAATATACCGTGAATGAGAAAAAAGTCGAAGAGTTCTTCCACCGGCCAGCCGCTTTCCTGGGCCTGCCGGGCGCAGGTTTCCAGGGAAATGACCACTTCTCCCAGGAGGGGGGGCGGCCCTCCTGGTATCCGGGCGGGGTGCAGGGGAAAAGAGATGACGTTGGTGGGGCCCCGGCGTCCGAAGGTCTGCCGGTTAAGCAGGGCCATGGGCCGGTCGCTAATCAGAGTGAGGCTGAGCTCCGCCTCACTCCATGCCAAGGCGTTTAAGATCTTCCCGGCTTTTTTCCTGATTTTCTCCGGATTTATTGTTACCTTTCTTTGCCGGTTGCTTATCCAGATCCTCATGGGATTTTTTCTTCTCCGGGGACACGGGGTAATGGATGCGCTGGTGGAAGATACCGCTCAAAATCTTGTTGAAGCTCTTGGCGATGAGGTGCAGGTCCTTCAGGGTGAGTTCGCAGGTATCCAGCTGGCCGTCCGCAAAGACGTTGTTGATGATCTTTTGAACCAGACCCTGGATGCGGGCCGGAGTGGGATCGGTCAGGGTCTTGGAGGCCGCCTCCACCTGGTCCGCCAATAGCACCAGCCCGGCCTCCCGGGTCTGGGGCCGGGGCCCGGGATAGCGGTAATCCTCGGGGTTCACCTGTTGTGATTGGCCCGCCTGGTTCTTGGCCTTATGGAAAAAGTAGCTGATGAAGCTGCTGCCGTGGTGCTGCTGGATAATGTCGACGATGCGCTCCCCCAATTTGTGTTTCCGGGCCAGGTCCACGCCGTCCTTGACGTGGGAGATAAGGATCAGGGCGCTCAAAGAGGGAGCCAGCTTTTCGTGCTTATTCTCCCCGCCCAATTGGTTTTCCACGAAATAGAGGGGTTTCTTCACCTTGCCGATATCGTGGTAGTAGGCCGCGGCCTTGGCTACCAGGGGATTGGCGCCGATGGATTCAGCCGCGGCTTCCACCATCTGCCCCACCACCAGGGAGTGATGGTAGGTGCCCGGGGCCAGGAGCATCAGCTCCCGGAGGATGGGCTGATCCAGGTTCAGGAGTTCCAGGAGGCGGATATTGCTGGAGTAGCGGAATCCGGCTTCGATGATGGGAGTCAGGCCCAGGGCCAGGACGCCGGTGAGGAGGCCGCCGCTCAGGGCAAAGGCCTGGGCGATGAACAGGTCTTTGGCGGTGAAAGGGAATTCCATCAGTTTAAAAGCGCTGACCATGGCCAAATTGACCAGACTGATGGCCAGGCCGGCCTTAATCAAGGCGCTGTGCTGCCGCAAATTTTTCACGCCCCAGACCCCGGTTAAACCGGCGCTCACCAGGTAAATAAAGAAGGGAAAAGGCTTCTCCAAAAGCAGGGCGGTGAGGGTGGCGCCCAGCAGCGCCATGCCCACGCCGGTCTCCAGGCCCAGAAAGATGGCGGCAAAGATGGAGGCCAGCCCCGCGGGCAGGAAATAGATCAGGTTCTGGCCCACCTCCGGGCTGATGCGGGAGACGGCCTCACCCAGGGCCAGCAAGGCCTTATTCAGCATGAGACTGGTCAGGAGCAAGACGGAGAGAAACACCAGGTCCCGGAGCCGGGCGGAAAATTGCTTCAGGGAGGCCCGGGCCATTTCGTAGATCACCCCCAGGAGCAGGACGAGGCTGAGAAAGGTCCCCAGAAAGATCAGAATTCTGCGGCTTTGGGGGTAGATGAGGCTCTGGGCCTGAAGTTTGGCCAGAGCCAGGGGGGTTAGGCGCTCCCCTTCCCGCACCAGCATTTCCCCCTTTTTCACCTGGAAATACGCGGGGCGCAGTTCCTTTAGCTTGGTCTTCTGCCGCTCCTGGGTTTCCGCCCAATTGGGAGTAACATTGGGAACCAGCAGATACTGAGTCAGATCACAGACCAGCCAGCGTTCCGTGGGGCTGAAATCCGAGGCCATTTCCCGGCAGTAGCCCGCCACGGGCTTGCGCGCGTCCTCCAGGTTCACAAAGGTGAAGGGGGGCCGTTCCAATTGTTCCTTCCGGGAAGCAAGGCGCCGCACCAAAATCTCTTTGGGCTCCGGGCTCAACAGATTGCGGCTGCTGATAATGCCCTGGCGGAAAAACTGGCTCAATACCTGGTTGATCAGGGCCTCCAACTGCGGGGAAAATTCGGCCCGGGCCAGGAGATGGAAGGTCGAGTTGGGAATGGTGGTCCCCAACACGCGGTCGAATTCGGGCTTTTGTTCCAGAAGCACCTTGTAAATCTGGGAAAACTTGGGGTGGGCATTATTCTTACGGGCCCCGTTCCGTACCGGCCCCGGGGCTGGGGACTGGGCCAGTTCCTGATATTTGCGGCGCATCAATTCCATGGCCTGGCGCAGGCGGTCAGAGACCTTGTCCGCAGACTGCTCATCCAGATCGAACACCGGGGGAATCTGGGCCAGCACTTCCCGCTGCCGCTGGGCAGTGATCTCCACATCCTCCACCAGAAAGGTGCCGATGGCCTTGATGTTTTCCTTGGCAATATCGCCCACCTGATATTGACGGAGCGGCTTCTGGACGCGGGGAGTCAGGATGAAGGTGATGGCCAGGCTAAGTCCCACGAGCAGGACGATCTTGTTGATTCTCTCATGCCGGCGGGCAGATAGAGAAGTAAGGCCGAAGGGACGGCTTAATAAGGAGCCCAAACGCCCTTGCCCGAAAATACGTTTGATCTTTTCTGGCGATT
>JAKAGH010000194.1 GCA_021817645.1 Deltaproteobacteria bacterium | reverse complement strand
GTGTCCCCTCACAGTGATATTCACCAAAATATTCACCAAACAGCCATTTCACCACTTAGGCATGAAGCGCAAAATGGTTAACTACCTGATTTCACTGGTGCCTGGGGCCGGACTCGAACCGGCACGGGGCGAACCCCGAGGGATTTTAAGTCCCTTGCGTCTACCCGTTCCGCCACCCAGGCTTATTAATAATATCAATGATTTGACAATTTGGGTTAAGGGCTGGAAAACCTAAGGTGTCCATTTAGGTATCTATTGTGCTCCCATTGGGGCCTTGAGTGCTTTTTTGCTTGCCTTGTTATACCGCTTGCACACGCTCATGGTCTTTGCCCGCTCGCCGCCATTATACGTAAGTAATCCGGCCCCTGCAAGGGCCAGTTGTTAAGACCCGTATGCCGGAAGCCGGGCAGGACAAAATCTTTCATCCCCGCCGCTGGCAAGCCGCGCCTTTGCCCCTGGCTGGACAAATCCGCCTCCGGCAACCGCTTCACAGGGCGCGCCAGGTTTCGGGCCGGAGGGTCTCTGGATGGGATTGCGCCGCCGCAATCTGTTGCATAAGCCGGTCCCGGTCTGCGGGCAAATCGCCGGCCAGGGACAGGTAATTGGACGCGTGATTGGCCCGGAAGATACAGGGCCGCTCCAGGGGTCCGATATTTTCCAGCAGGAGACAATACTCTTCCAAGACCTCGCGGGTCGAGAGGGCCTTAAAGGTTCCCCGGGCCACGCCGCGGTCCAGCTCACTGCCCGGATAGGGCATGAGGGTCAGGCAGCCCAGATAATGGGGGGAGATGGCGGAGATCATCCTGCCGGTATCCCGGGCATGGACCCGGGTCAGTTCCTTACCGCCCAAACCGATGATCACCGTGCAGGAGAGGCGCAAGCCCGCGTCCAGGGCCCGGCGGCAGGCCCGGATGGACTTCTCCGCGGTGCTGTGCTTCTTCACCCGCCGCAGCACCTCGTCATGGCCGGATTCCAGGCCCACGTACAGCAGGCTCATGCCCGCGGCGTCAAGCGCCCGGAGTTCCGCCGGGGTCTTATGCAGCAGGTCCAGAGGATGGGCGTAGAGTGAAATTTGCTGCAGGCCCGGGAAAAGTTCATGGGCCGCGGCGCTGATTTGCAGCAGATCGGCCGGGGGCATGACCAGGGCATTTTGGGCCAGCAGGAAGATCTTGGCCACCTGGGGGCCGTAAAGCCGCCGGGCCTCGGCCAGGTCGGCCTGGATGTCCGCCAGGGGCCGGAGGGCGAACCTGCCTGCCACTGAAGAGATGCAATAGGTGCAGTGGGCCCAGGAACAGCCCACGGTGGCCTGGATCAACAGGCTCCCGGCCTCGCTGGGTGGCCGGTAGAGGGGTTCCTCATAATACAGGGGCGTCAAGCGCCACCTTCCTTCTTATTTTTTGTCTGAAGATTCAAGGTCCTTCTCACCAGTTCCTTCTCCCGCTCGAAATTCACCACCCGCTGAATGGCGATCCTTTGTGTGGCGGGCGGGCCGGCCCCGTGCCAGGTGGCCACCCCGTGCTGGCCCGCGGTCCAGTGTTGCAGGAGTTTGTGGACTTTCAGGATATTGGCCGTGGGCTCGTCTGAGCCGAAGCTGTAGAATTCTTCCACAAAATCTCTGACTTCCGGATTTTTTAATTCCTTCAGGGAGGGCATGGTGACCACCAGGCCGCCGCCGATGTCGCCGGCCAGGGCCATTACCCGCCAAAAACCCTGGCAGATGTTGAGTTTGGCGACATTGCCCATAAGTTCATCCGGCAGGAAGACCCCGGACCCCGGCGGCTCTTCCCGCCCCTGGCGGGCCGCGGCCTGGCCGCAGGCCCGGCCGGTCTCCCGCAGCACCACCATCTCGGTAATCTGCTCGTTGATGTGCGAGACCTTTTCCAGGCCCTTATATTCCTGGATCAATTTCGAGGCCCCGATGATCTGATTCATGAAGCCCACCTTGCAGGTGCCCCCGCAGGTCATGCGATGGGTCCGGGCGAAGCGGGCCACCAGCTTGCCGGAATACAGGTACTCGCCGCAATGGAAGACCCGTTCCCAGGGGACAAAGACATTATCGAAGATCACCATCGCGGTCTCCCGCTGGCCGAAGACCGGGTTGCCCAATTCCTCAAGGTCCTCGGCCTGATCCCGCTCGGCCGAATACGGGGAATATTGACAGACATAGGTGATCCCCGGCGCGTCGGTGGGCGTGGCAAAGGCCACGGCATAGTCGGCCTCGGCCTCGGAGTGGGCCCCCTGGGGCAGCACCACCAGTTCATGGGAGGCATAGGCGCCGCTGATGTTGATCTTGGCCCCCCGCACCACAATGCCCTGAGCGTTTTTCTCCACGACCTTGAGGGCCAGATAGGGGTCGGGCCAATCCACGATCTTTTTGCTGCGGCTGCCCCGGGGTTCGGTGAGGGCCCCGGCCACGGACAGGTCTTGGCGCTGCACGGTCTGGAGGAATTCCAGAAAACGCGGCCGATACCCGGTGCCCAGGTCCCGGTCCATCTCCCAGGTGGTCGCGGCCAGGGCGTGCAAGGCGTCATAGCCCACGCAGCGGTAGATACAGGTCCCCAGCATCTCCGCGGTGAAGGTCCCGGCTTCCGCCTTTTTCACCAGATCTTCGATGCTGGCGCTGACGTAGTTGTAACGATTCACCACCTCATTCACCAACGGCGAAAAGCAGGTCATGATCTCCCGATATTTAGGGTCCAGGGCCCAGGCGTAACTGGCCTTGTTGGCCTCCACCACGGTGCGGGTATTTCTGTTGGTCAGGACATCCGTCACCCGCTGGCCGTTCATAAAGACCTTGGGGTGCAACTGTTTCAGGCTGTCTTCGAATTGCTCCGGGGTCATCAAGGACATGGGGCGCGCCTCCTCACGTCTGGAAAATTGTTTGAACCCATTTCAAAACCTCTCTTTTTGTCATCCTGAACGCAGTGAAGGATCTCAACGCTTCGAAAATACGAAATTCTTCAGCGGCCGCTCAGCATGACAGTTTAGGGCAATTTGAGGTTTTGAAATGAATTCAAGTTTCGAATCAATTAAGTTTGCAAGGGCTATACCAGTAGCTTCCGGGAGATAGCAGACTGAAATACCAGAATAAAATCTGCCCGGAGAAAACCGGGGCCAAAAGCAGGGTCTAGGATAAGCTGCATAAGTGAAGCATATCAGACAGCGCCGGTGCGGATGCAGAGCTGATAAGCAGCCGCCATCAAAGGCCGGGAAATGGAGAGGCACAGCTCACTGTGCCCGGGGTTAAAGGCACAGCAAGCCCTGCCTCTACGGTTGAATGCCGTATTTCTCCAGGCGGTAAATCAGGGTGGGTCTGGTGAGTCCCAGTAGTTTGGCGGCCCGGGTGCGATTGCCATGGCTTGCATCCAGGGCCTGGATGATCAGGCTTTTGGTCAATTCCTCCAGGTTCACACCCTGTGCGGGCAGCTGCAGACCCGGTGCCGCGGTTTTCTGGAGGCTGTTCTCCGGCGGCGCCAGGCCCAAAAACGCCAGATGGGCCGGCAGGATAGCCTCACCCTCTTCCATCAGGATCACCCGCTCAATGGCGTTCCGGAGTTCCCGGACGTTGCCCCGCCAGGGATAATCCAGCAGCAGCTGCCGGGCCGCGGCTTCGATTCCCCGAAAATTCTTGCCGAATTTTTCATTGAAGCTATTCATGAAAAAGAGAGCCAGGGGCATGATGTCCACCTGGCGCTCCCTTAAGGGGGGGATGGTGATTTTGGCCACATTTAACCGGTAATAGAGATCCTCCCGGAAGCGGCCGGCCTGGCACTCCAGCTTCAGGCTCTTGTTGGTGGCGGCGATGATGCGGATATCTACCCGGCGCTTTTGGGTGCCCCCCACCGGAAAGAATTCCTTTTCCTCCAGGAACCGCAGCAGCTTCACCTGGGAAGACGGCAAAAGCTCGCTGATTTCATCCAGGAGCAGGGTGCCGCCGTCGGCCATTTCCAGCTGGCCCTTCTTGCCTTCCTGGAGGCCGCCGGTGAAGGTCCCCCGTTCGTAGCCGAACATTTCGCTTTCCACCAAGTCCTTGCTGATGGCCCCGCAGTTGATGATCACGAAAGGCTTGTGGAAGCGGGCGCTGCGGCTCTGGATTGTCCGCGCGATCACTTCTTTGCCGACGCCGGTTTCCCCTTCGATGAGCACCGTGGTGTCATAGCTTTTGGCCACCTTGTCGGCAAAGTCGATGGCCTTCTTGATGGCGGCGCTTTCGCCGATAATGTTGCCGACATTGAATTCCTTGAGGTAATTCTTGCGCAGCTCTTCCACTTCCTTTTTGAGCTTGAGATTGTCCAAAGCCTTTTCAACGATGATTTCCAGTTCCTCGATTTCCAGCGGTTTCACCAGATAATCATAGGCCCCCATTTTCATGGAGGTGATGACGGTCTTCACGTCTTCATAAGCGGTCATCATGATCACCAGGAGATCGCTCTCCCGGGCCTTGATCTGGGCCAGGGTCTCGATGCCGTCCTGTCCGGGCAGGCGGACATCCAGGAGCACCAGGTCCACTGCCTGCTGATGCAGGAGCTGGATGGCGTCCTCACCCTTCCCCACCACCAGGGTGTCATACTTTTCCGACAGGACGTTTTTGAGAGAATTTTGGAGGAGCTTGTCGTCATCGACGATCATGATCTTATAGCGATACATCTCTTCCCCCGGCTGAATAGAGCGGGAAGCTCAGGATAAAAGTGGTGCCGCGGTTGGCTTCGCTGACCACCTCAATGGAGGCGTGGTGCTGGTCCAAAATCTTATGGACAATGGACAGGCCCAGCCCGGTGCCTTCCGGCTTGGTGGTGAAAAAGGGATCGAAAATCTTGGACAGATCGGCTGCGGGAATGCCGTCGCCGCTGTCGGTAATCTGCAGCGCCAGATGGCGCTGCCGTTTTTGGTTCTGGCTGCCGAGACTGGCTCTGATCCTGATGCTGCCCCCGTCGGCCATGGCCTCCAGGCCGTTGAGCAAGAGATTGACCAGGACCTGCTGGATCTGATGTTCATCAAAGACGACCTCGGGGAGGTCCTCCGGCAGGTCCAATTTGATCTCAACTCTCTTTTTTCTGATTTGGGAATCCAGCAAGGCGATGGAGTTCCGCAAAACCCGGGCCATGGAGGCTTTCTTGAGAGCCGGGGTGGAAGGCTTGGCAAAATCCAGCATCCCTTTGACCAGGCTTTTGATGCGGTCGATACCTTCCAGGGTGTCGGAGACGATATTCTTGGTGGCGCCGTCCAGGGCTAATTTTTTCGAAAGCATCTGCACGTTGAGGCTGATGCTGGCCAGAGGATTCCTGATTTCGTGGGCGATGCCCGCGGAAAGCTGGCCGATGGAGGTCAGGCGATCCATCCGCCGGATCATCTCCTCGGTTCTCTTGGCTTCGCTCAGATCGCGCACGCTGAAGACCACGCCGATGAGGTTGTCCTGATGGTCCCGCAGCCAGGAGGAAGTGATGCCCAGGATCAACTGGCTGCCGTCTTTGCGGATTTTACGGATTTCCTGGTAATCAATCAAGGAGCCGTGATCGATGGCCAGATCCACAATCCGGACTATTTCCTCACCAAAGACCCCGGCCGTCTTTTTGCCGAGGGCATTTTTCCGCTTCAGGCGGAATAACTCCTCCGTACGGCGATTGATGGAGGTGATTTCCTTTTTCATGTTGATGGCAATGACGCTGTTGGGAGAGCTTTCCAGGATGTTCTCCCGGAAGTTCCGCTCAATCATGACCTGGCCATAGAGCCTGGCGTTTTTAATCAGACTGGCGGTGTGTCCGGCGTAAATCACCAGCAACTTCAAATCGTCCTCGGAAAAGGCCGCCCGGTTGCGGCTATTGACGTTCAGGACCCCCAGGACCTTATTTTCACTGATCAGGGGTACGTCCAGTTCTGATTCCACTTCTTTGACCACTTCCACGTAACGCGGTTCCTGGCTCACATACCGCACCAGCAAAGGCACCCCGTGCTGGGCCACCCAGCCGGCGATGCCCTCACCCAGGCGCAGCCGGAAACTGTCAAGGTCATCAAATCCATCATAGCCGATTTGGGAGGCGACGCGCAGGTGCTGGTGGTCATCATCCATCAGAAGCAGGGCGCAACTGGAGGCCTGGGTGATCTTCAGGGCGCTGGCGCTGATGACATTCAGCAGTTTTTGCAGGTTAATGGTGGAACTGGTTTTGCGGCTGATTTCCTGGAGGGCCAGCAATTGCCGG
>JAKAGH010000193.1 GCA_021817645.1 Deltaproteobacteria bacterium | reverse complement strand
ACCCGGTGGAGGAGCTGGGGATTCAGCGCACCCGGGAGCGCCTGGCCCAGGCGGATTTTGTGCTTTACCTGGTGGACGGCAGTCGCCCCTTGACTGCGGAGGCGCATCAGGACCTGGCGGCACTGGGGGAGAGACCGGGCCTGGCAGTAGTGAATAAGATTGATCTGCCTCCGGAACTCTCCTTACCCGGCCTGAAAAAGGCTACTCCCCTGGCCGTCGTCACCATTTCCGCACTCACCGGCACCGGTCTGGAGAATCTCAAGCAGCAGATCGTCGACCTGGTCCTTAAGGGCGGCCTGAACCCTGGGGGGGAGATGGTCACCCAGGCCCGGCATCATCAGCATCTCCGCCAATGCCTGACCTGCCTCCACCGGGCTCAGGCCCTCCTGAAGGAAACCCATACCCCCTGGGAGCTGCTGGCCCTGGAACTCCAAGAGGCCATCCGGGAACTGGGGGAAATCACCGGCCAGGAAGTGGGGGACGACGTTTTGGATCGTATCTTTTCGGAGTTTTGTTTAGGCAAGTAGGGGCGAACCTTGTGTTCGCCCATGCCGATACGGGCGAACACAAGGTTCGCCCCTACAGAAAACACCCTTAGATTAGAAATTGGTAATAAAAAGAGCCACCTCTATCATGACTCCCCCTCCCAATTCCCAACCCATGAATCTCCTCCAGGAAGGAATTGCAGTTCTGGGACTGGACCTGCCCCCCCAAGACCTCGATCAATTTCGAGTATATTTAGAAGAATTGCAGCTTTGGAACGCCCGCATCAATCTCACCGCACTGAAAACCGATCGGGACATAATCATCAAACACTTTCTGGATTCGTTGGCGGTTCTGCCTTATCTGGGAGATGCATCTTCCCTGGCGGACCTGGGCGCCGGCCCGGGTTTCCCCGGCCTGGCCCTGAAGCTGGCCCGGCCTTCGCTCACCCTCACCCTGGTGGAGGCCCGGGCCAAAAAGGCGGCCTTTCTCCAATATTTGGTATCGCGGCTGCAACTTCAAGGAGTGGAGGTGGCCCAGGTCCATCTCACCCCGGCGCTGGCCCGGCAGTGGGGGCCCCGCTTTGCTGCGGTGGCCTCCCGGGCTGCGTTTCCCCTCAATCGCTTCCTGGAGTTGGCGGTTCCTTTGCTGCTTCCCGGCGGCCGGGTCCTGGCCCTCAAGGGGCCGAACCTGCAGGCAGCGGAATTGAACGCCGCCCGGAAGCGCTGCCCTGTCCTGGGATTGGGGCCTATGGAACTTCACCGCTACCTGTTGCCCCTGACCGGGGAAGAGCGGCTACTGGTATCGGTCGGGTGGGTTTGATATTAAGTATAGCCCCATGCCGAGGCGCCCCAAATCCCCCCTGCCCCCTTTTTCAAAGGGGGGTAAAGCCCCCCTTGGAAAAGGGGACTCAAAACACCTTTGTTTTTTCTCTGAGGTCCAGAGTTCATTCGCAGCCGGTCATTCATCAACCTGACAATGGACCCGCCCGCCGCAACGATACGGTAAATCCTTGCCGCCCTGCCCTCTTCAGGGTTAAAATATGAGCCAACAACCTTGTTCAAGGCTGTGACTACATGTCCTTCATCACCTGGCAATATCTCTTATTTCTGCCTCTGGTCCTGATCCTTTACTGGCAATTGCCGGGGAGGTGGCGGCTCTATCTGCTCCTCGGGGCCAGCTACATCTTCTACGGCTGCTGGGATGTGCGCTTTCTGGCCCTGGTGATGACCACCACGGCCATCGACTATATCTGCGCCCTGAGTATTGAAGGCAAAAAGACTATGGCGGTCCGGGTGCTGGTTCTGGCCCTGCTGCCCGCGGCCTGGCTGGCGGGATGCTCCCTGTTTCTGCCCTCTGCCGGCATCCACCGGGTCATCATTGCGGTGACCGCGGCCCTGGGGTTGGCCTTTTTTGCCGGGCACGAACTCATCTGGCGTCTGGGCCGGGAAAACCGCAGCCGCAGTTTCCTGATTCTCAGCGTCGTCTTTTGTCTGAGCATTCTGGGTTTCTTTAAATACTTCGGTTTTTTGTGGATTCCGCCCGGAACCTGCTGGAAATCCTGGGGTTGCCAACCAACCGGGTGCTGCTTAACATCATCCTGCCCGTGGGTATTTCCTTCTATACCTTTCAGTCCCTGGGTTATGTCATCGATGTCTACCGGGGACAATCCCCGGCCTGCTCCAGTCTTCTGACTTTTGCCACCTTTGACGCCTTTTTCCCGCAGATGGTGGCCGGCCCCATCGAACGGGGCCGGCATCTAATCCCGCAACTGGAACAGACTAAGGCCTTTGAGCCCGCCTACCTTCATGACGGCCTGCGCCTGATTCTGGTGGGTTTCTTCAAAAAGGTCTTCGTGGCCGACAATTGCGCGATTTTGGCCAACTATGTCTTCGACCCTCAGACCCCGCTCAACGGCTATTGGGCAGTACTGGGGGCCTTGGCCTTCGCGTTTCAGATCTATGGCGATTTCTCCGGTTACACCGACATTGCCCGAGGGTCCGCCAAACTTTTCGGCATCGATTTGGTGGTGAACTTCCGTTTCCCGTATTTTGCCCGAAATCCTTCGGATTTCTGGGGGAGATGGCATATTTCGCTGTCCACCTGGTTCCGGGACTATCTCTATATTCCTCTGGGCGGCAACCGGGGCAGCAAATGGGAAACAGTCCGCAACCTGGGGGTCACTATGCTCCTGGCCGGGCTGTGGCACGGCGCCAGCTGGATCTTTGTCCTCTGGGGCGCCTATCACGGGGCCTTGCTGATCCTTTACCGGGTGGTCCCGGCGCTGCGGTCCTTGGGGGATGAAGATGCGTCTTCACACCTGCGGGGCGCCCTGGCCATGGCCCTGATGTGGCTCTTTACCCTGGTGGGTTGGGCGATTTTCCGGAGCCCCAACCTACATCAATTTGGAGCCTGGCTGATGGCCCTGGGCCACTGGCAGACGGCCCTCGCCCTACCCTGGGCCACCTCCTTCATCTGGCTCCTGATTCACGCCGCGCCCTTGATTTTCCTGCAGATTCTTACGTGGAGATACCGGGATGAAACTAACTTGGGGCGTCTGGCCTGGCCGGTGCGCGGGCTGATATATGCCGTGATGGTCATGTTGATCGTCTCGTCCACGGCTCAGGATACCGAGTTCATTTACTTTCAATTCTGATGCAAATGAAAAAATGGTTTACCTCTGCATTCCTCTTTGCGCTCCTGCTGCTGGGCCTGGGCGAGTTGGGGGCGCGCCTCTTTTTTGCCGCGGACATTTCCGGCCGTTTTGACTACGGCTACAGTCCAGACGCAGGCTTTGACCTCCGCCCGGATGGTACAGTCCATCTCTTCCGGGCCGGAGGCCGCCGCTTCCATCCCCAATCCTTCCCGCGGCACCGCCCTCCCGGGACTTTCCGGGTCTTTGTCATCGGCGACTCCGTCCCACGGGGTCCCAGCTTCAAGGGGGCCTATCCTTATCTCCTGGGCACGGAGCTGCAGCGGCACCAGATTCAGGCCGAAGCGGTGAACCTGGCCCTGCCCGGCTACGGGGCGCGGCGCTGCCAGGTGGTGCTGCGTAAAGCGTTGGAGTTCGAGCCCAGCCTCATCATCCTCCATGTGAACGACTCCAATAAGTATGAAGACGAGCGGGAGTACCGCCGCAGCCTGGAATTCAAATCCTGGCACCCCCGCAACTGGCCCATGAAAATCTTTATCTTCCGCCGGCTCTATGAGGCCCAGGTAGAGAAGGTCTTTTGGCGGCTGGTGCCGGACCAGATCCGCTTAAAATTTGCGGCTAACGACCCCGACGCCCAGTTAGCCGCCAACCCCGACCCGCAAGAGGTCCAGGCCCGGGTGCGGCTGGCCCGGGAAACCACCGCCGAGAATGTGGCTCTGGCCCGGGAGCATCACGTGCCCCTGCTCATCATCAGCCAATGCCGCCTGATCAATGACGGGCCCGAGGCTTTCCACTTCGAAGATCACGGCCTGGACGCCCTGGGCCGCTCTCTGGCAGGGGACCACGTTTATTGGCTCTCCATGAAAGAGGTCTTCTCGCACCTGCCCAATGCCCGGTCGTATTTCTCTGATAGCGGCCACCTGAAGCAATCGGGGCATCTCCTGATGGCCCAGGCCCTAGTCCAAAAAATCCTGCAGGACGAGCAGCAACTGGGCCTTTCTGCCTTAAAAAGGGAGGGGAAGGATGGAGGGGGATGAGAATACAGTTTTCTGTTTTCTGTTTTCTGTTTTCCGATGAAAGAAATGGAACTGTAATATCTCATTGATAAAAATGATCATTTGGATGGGATAAGGGGCAAAACTACCCATGGTCATGTCATCCAGGATTCTGGTAGTGCTGGCTTTATTGTTGCTGGGAAATGCTGCAGGTCCGGCCGCGGCCCAGGATGGGGACATATATCAGGCTCTCCGGGGGCGCATGGTGCACGTGCAGCTCAAGGCCCGGGGCATCAGCGATCCCAAAGTGCTGGCCGCCATGAACCGGGTTCCCAGGCAGCGCTTTGTGCCGGAACGCCTGGCCCCCCTGGCCTACGAAGACCATCCCCTGCCCATCGGCTCCGGGCAAACCATTTCCCAACCCTATATTGTCGCCCTGATGACCGAATGGGCCCAGCTCAAACCCGGGGATAAAGTCTTGGAGGTAGGCACCGGCTCCGGCTACCAGGCCGCGGTCTTGGCCGAACTCACGGACAAAGTCTGGACCATCGACATCCGCCCGGAACTGGTGGTCAAGGCCGCGGACACCCTGAAGACCCTGGGCTACTCCCGGGTCCAGGTCAAAAGCGGGGACGGTTATCTGGGCTGGCCGGAGGCAGCGCCCTTTGACGCCATCCTGGTCACGGCCGCGGCCACCCGGGTCCCCCCGGTCCTGGAGCAGCAACTCCGGGAAGGAGGCCGCTTGGTCATCCCTCTGGGACCGGAGGGAGGCGTGCAGACTTTGACCAGATTTCGTAAAGCCCAGGGGAAAATCCAGGAAGAAAAAACCGTGCCGGTGAGCTTTGTGCCTTTGGTGGAGCCGGAGAAGAGGAAGTGATCAGTGGTCAGTGGTCAGAAAAAGCCCCAATTTACATTGTTATTCAACTTTGAACCTTTATCTGGTTCCCGAGTTCCAGCTTGGGAACCCAATTGGGGAAAAAGCTCCTGCTTTTTCTCAGTCTTCATCTCCCCCTGGTCAGGCGAAGCAGGAGCTTCGCCGCCAATGGCGTTTCCAAGCAGAGCTTGGGAACGAGTAATATAAAAGCTATTGATATGTAGGGGTGAACCTGGTGTTCGCCCCTTTGCTTTTGGGCGGACACCAAGTTCACCCCTACGAAAATATGCGTTGATGTCGAATTGGTATAAAGGGGGGAGCTAGTAGGAAGGCCAGGGACTGAGGCGGGCGAGGACGCCCGCCCTACGGGTCACTGCCCTCCCTCAACCCTCACACAACTCTCATCTGAGCCGACGCGTCCAAAGCCCGGATCAGCCGGGTGAGGAGGTCGTTTACCGGAGTGGGCACGCCCAGGGATTGGCCCCGGGCCGCGACCTGGCCGTTTAAGGAGTCGATTTCCGTGGGCCGGCCGGCCAGAACGTCCTGGAGCATGGAAGAGCGGTTCTTAGCCGTAGCCCGGCAAACCATGAGCAAGCGTTCCTCCGGGTCTCTCTCCAAATTTATCCCTTCAGCCCGGGCTATGGCCCGGACCTCGGCTGCGGCCGCCACCGCCAGGGACCAGGCCTCCGGCAGGTCGGGCAAAGCGCCGTTGGGCACCCGCAGCAGTGCGGTCAGGGAATTGATGCCGGCATTGATCAGCAGCTTGTCCCAGAGCAGGGTTTGGATATCCGGAGTGGACCGGCATTTGAACCCGGCCCGTTGGAACAGAGCCACCACCTCTGTGATTTCCGGGGCAGGCACGATGGAGCCTGGGGGTGCGCCGATAATCACCTCCCCCTGCCCGGCGTAAAGGATTTGCCCCTCTGCCTGCCGGGTGACGCCCAGATAGGTGATCCCGGCCAACAAGCGTTCCGGGCCCACTACCCGGGCCATTTCTTCCAGGTTGCCCAGGCCGTTTTGCAGGCTGAGGGCCAGACCCCCGGGAGCCAGCAGCAGCGGCAGGGCCTGGGCCGCGGCCGCAGTCTGATGGGCTTTGACCGCCATGATGACCAGCCCGCAGGGCCCCACGTCGGCGGGCAGCCAGCAAGGCACAGGCAGCAGGCGGCTTACCCCTCCCGGAGTTTGCAGGCGGATGCCTTGCTCCCGCAACAGGGCCACC
>JAKAGH010000004.1 GCA_021817645.1 Deltaproteobacteria bacterium | reverse complement strand
GTAGTCATGCACCACACCGATGCCGTCTACGGCCTGCAGCTTGGTCTTGAGGTAATCCCGGATGTTGGCGTAGCTCATGAGAGCCTCTCCACGATGGTATTCACCACCCGGCCCCAGTGCTCCGGCCAGGGACCGGACTCGAGGCCGGCCACGGTCTTTTCCACGAAATGGGTGGGCTTGGTGCCCGGATGGTTGACCTTCTTCACCACCACGCCAGCCCCCAAGCCACCGGCTTCCGCCAGGCTGAAATTGGCGAAGGGCATAAAGGCGAGGGCTTTTTTATTCCGGGGCAGGATGACGTGGGGCTTGCTCCCCTTCTCCACCGTCTCGCCGTAAGGCACCGGATTGGTGATCAGGGCCTCGAAAGGCAGGTCCAGCGCCACGTATTGCCGCTGCCAACCCTTGGCGAGCGACCCGCCCGGGCGGCCCTGCCAGGACTGGCCCACCGGTGTGTTCCGGACGATCTCGGTCAAAACCATCTCCGTGCCCAGGACCCCGCCTTTGACCACCTCCTGGCGGAAGATCTCCGCGGCCCCCGGATCGGTGAGGAGCACGCCTTTTTCCTCCAGGGCCATTTGGATGTTGACCATTACCGCAGCCTCCGGGGGTGGGTGATGCGGTCGGCGCCCCATCCGGCATTCATGTCCCAGTCTCCGGAGACCGAGGCCGCGGCCAGGCCGCCGTCGGCCGGGCGGGCGATGTGGGCCTTGTACAGCCCTTCCAGGGTCTTGCCCCGCTTTTCGTACTCGCCCGACTTGTTCTGATAGTTCACCGCGTCTGCCGCGATGGTGGGTTCACTGGTCTGGGCGTATTTCCGGGACAGGGCAAAGCAGCAGAGAGCCCCGGCCAGATTGACCACCGCGTCCTGATCGGCCGCCGGCACCGTGCTGCTGTTGGTGGTGACCTGGTGCCGCTTGGTAAAGCTGAGCAGGATGGTGTCGCCGGTGCCAGGCGAGCAGTTGAGAAAACGCAACTTCTTGCCGCTGGCCCCCTGGTAGAGCATCCAGTCATTGTCGTCCAGGATCTCCGGGTTCTGCTGGCCGGCCGGGTATTCCACCTGGCGGCCGGCGGAAAAGCCTTCTTCCCAACCGGCCGGCAGATTGTAATCGAAACCGTTGTCGCCAGGGATCTCCGCTGCCGTTTCCTGCGGCCGGTCCTGGGAATAGCGGGCCACCGCCTCCTGGATGAAGGCTTCCTTCTCGGTGGTTCCCAGCACCCCGGCGGTATCCTGGAGCACCTGGTCCAGCTTGGTTTTGAAATCGGTTAAGGTCGCCATCTCACTCGAAGATGAAGGAGAGCATGGAGCCGGCCGGCGCCTCGTCTCCCTTGACGTATGGCCGCATGATCAGGTGGCCGTGGAAATCTATGTCCCGGCCGCCGCCGGCGGTGTCCTTGACCTTCCACAGGGGCGGCCCGTTGGCCGCCCCTTCCCGCACGGTGATGACATCGTTGGCGGCATTGGGGTAAAAGAGCAGCTTTTTCAAAGCTACCCCGGCCCCGGTTCCCAGATAGGCGCACAGATCGAAAGCAGTGGCGCCGTCTAAGGCAACGCTCACCACCTGCCCTGCTTTGGACGGGGTGTTAGCCATCAGATCACCTCGTACTCGACCTCGCAGTGCATGGCCGCGATATTCATGCCGTTGCCCACCTTCACCTGGCGGAAGGTCAGCACGGAGCCGGGATTCACCACCAGGTTGGCGGCAGTGGCGCTCAAGGTCAGGGCCTTGGGGGTGTCGGCGGCCATATCGACTCCATTGGTCAGGGCCAGGGTGGCAAGATCCGTAGTGCCGCTGCCGTCCGTTCCCAGGTTGCGCAGGGCCAAGGTCACAGAGTTGGTGTCCGCCCCGGCTACCTGCGCCTCGGCGGTGGTTTTGATCTGTTTGACGCGGATCTTCCGGTTGACATAGAAGCGGCCGTTATTGACCGTGGCCGCCAGCGGGGCAGCCGCGGCCCCGGAACCCACTAACCGGGTCAGAAAAAGGGGTTGCATCGGTTATCTCCTTCTTTGGTTGGGGAATCAGTGGCCGGGGCTCTTAGCTTCCCGGCCACTGACCAATGATCAGCCAGCCACCACTTCCTTCCGCCAGGGCCGGTAGTCCAGGTATAACAGGCCGAAAATGAAGCGGATCTTGTAGGTGATCTTGTCCGCCGTGAACATGGAGCCGACGTTGGGCAGATCCTGCACGAAGAGTTCCGGGTCCTGGCGGCCCTGGTAGAAGCCGACTTCCAGGGTGGCGAGACCGGGGCTGTTGTCCAGGCAGTACCAGTCGGTAGCATCGATGAACCAGGGAACCACCTCATAATCCGTGCCCTGGAAGAGGTTGGGCATGCTGGAAACTTCCGTGGTGCCCTTGTTCACCAGGGTGGTGGCGGCCTTGCAGAGCATGAAGGCCATCTCCTCCAGCTCCGCCGGGATCAGCAGCAGCCGGGGGACCAGGCCCAGGGACACTTCGCTTCCCGGCTCGACCTGCTTGCGCATGGCCACCCGGGCGGCCGCCAGGTTGGTGCGGTTCAGGGCGCTGTTGCCCAAGTTGCCGTGGTCGGCATGGAACAAGGCCTTGGTGTCGCCCATAATGGCGCTGTTGTTGATCAGGGGATTGAAAACGGCCAGGTTCAGGCCCAGGGCCGCGGCCCGGGCCAGCTTGGAGGGAATGCGGCGGATGGCGCCGACGTCGTCGTTGGCGATATCCTCCATCGCCAGGGACTCCAGACCGCCTTTCTTGCCGATGGTGAACTCGCCCTTTTCTTCGCCGGGGGTGTCCAGCTCATCGTAGTTGCCCAGCCGCGGCACATCGGGCAGTTCCCCGTAGCCGCCGTAGCGCATGCGGGTGTTGGTCTTGAAGTCCTGGATGGGGGTGATATCGCTGGCCACACGCCGCCAGAGCTGCATGCCCGGCAGGTTGAAGTCGGCCAGCAGCCGCTTGTGGATGGCCTCGCCCAGAATGGTGGCCCAGGCGGCCGGGTCCACGGCTTCCACGAAATGCCGCAGGTTCACCGCCTCCTTGAAGCGGCCGGTGAGGTGCTTGTCGCCGGTGATGGTGATGTAGGCCTCTTTGAAAGAGAGGAACCGGGGCACCAGTTGGTCCTTGACCTTCAGGTCGGCGTCAAAGAAGAAGCCGTCCAGGGCGCAGAGGATGCGGTCCCGCTCGGCTACGCCGGCCACCGCGGCACTGCCCAGCCCCGGCAGGCCCGTGGCCTCGTGGAAGGAGGCCAGATAGTCCCGTTCGTCCTTGATGGCCTGGTCGAGATCGGCCTCGGTGAAGATCTTCCGGGCGGTGAAGTCCTTCTTGATCTTCGCCTGGGTGATCTCGGGAAGCTTCGATTCCGCCAGTTTGCTGGTCAGGAGGTTCCGGCATTCCGCCTCCTGGAAGCGGGTTTCTGCCTCTGTGGCTTTTTTCTCCGCTTCCTTGAGCCGCACTTCCACCTGGTCCAGGAGCTTTTCCTGCTCCTTGGCCTTGGCCGGGTCTTTCTCGGGAGGCTTGCCTTTCATGGCCTCCCGGAAGAGGGTCATAACCTCCTCTTCCTTCAGGTTGTCCTTGTCTTTGCCGCTGAGCAGCTCCGGCCGCTCCGCCTCGATCATTTTGATGAGCGCTTCCAGAAACTTCATCTCCTCTTCTCCTCCTCCCGTCCCGGCACCAATCGCCTGGATCATTCTGATGACATGCCCCCCGGCCGAAGCCTTCAGCACCGGGTCCACCGCGTCCACCTTGGTAATGGCCTCGGCATAGCGCACCATGCGGCCCTCGTGCCGCCGGAGCGTCGCCTTGCCGTCGGCCACAATCGAAAAGCCCGGCAGGACCGACTTGTTCCGCCCCCAGGCGTCCCGCATCTTAGTCGCCAGCCACGGGGCGTCCGCAGCCACATGAAAATGACTCACCAGGCGGCCGCCATCGGCCTCCTGGAACTGCACCTGGTCGTGCCAGCCCACCACGTTCCGGACCGACATGTTCTGGTCGGTCAAGTGCTCCTGGTCGCTGCGGTCGAAGGCCCGGGCCCCTTCGAACAGCGGCGCCGCTTCCCGCAGCACCTCAGCCGGATAGAAAGTGCCGCTCTTGGCCAGGCCGGCCTGAATCAGGCAGACCAGCCATTCGTAGCCCTGATCATCCACCGCTTCGATCAGGCGGCCGGGAGCCAGGCTAACCGGGCTTTCCGCCTCCCGGAGCTGCTCCGGCATTTCCGCCGGCTTCTTGCCCATCTTCTGGTACGCGGCCCGGAGTTTGGCCTTAACGCCGGCCACGGCCGTCGCCGGCAGGTCCACCTTCTGGCCCCGGAAACCGCCGGCGGACAGGGCCGCAGCCGCATCGGCCAGGTGTGTCGCGTCCACTGAGCCGTCCGGATTGAGAAAGGGCAGGTGCCAGGTGTCGGGATTTTCCGGGTCGCCCACATAGGCGAAACATTTGGCCGGCAGTTCCCGGTTGCCCACCTTTTTGGTCTTCATAAATCCTCCCTAAGCCGCCTTCTGATATTCACCCCAACTGGGGTGCCAGGCCACCAGCCGTCAGTGGCAGTTGATGGTCTCCCCCGGGTCGCCGTCCGGATCCTGGGGATACTGGAGCGGGCCACCGGGAAAGATGAACGGTTCAGACATCTTCCGGGTCTCTCCATTCATGGCCACGTGCACCGGCCGGTTGGTCTTGCCGCCGCCCAGGTGCAGCCACATCTTCAGGAGATCCGGCACGATTTCCTGGGCCTGCTGCATTCCCAAGAAATTGGCCATGCTGAAGTTGCGCCCCACCTCGGTGGTAACGATGGCCTGGGCCCGGGCCTCGGCCGCCCGGCCGCCGCCCAGGTAATCCCGCACGAACTGCATGGCCGTGGCCGGGGTGACGGCGCCGGTGGTGGCCAGGAGCACCTCCCGGGAAAGGGCCTTCCGCAGGTCGTCACTCAGATCGGTGACGAAATGCAGGCCGTTGTGGGCATAGGCCTCGAAACCCTGGCGCCAGATCCCCGCCCAGGAGATCCCGGCATCGAAGGCCTGGGGGATGCTGAAACCCAGTTCGAAAGCGCTCTTTTGCCAGCCCCGCAACTCGCCCCAGTACCGGTCCCTGAAGTCATCGGTGGCCTTATGTACCGCCGTGAGCAACTGCCCGGCCCGGTAGGCCTCCCAGTCGCTGCGGGAAAATTCCAGTTCGATATGGTCCTTGAGGTCCGCGAGCAGCTTCAGGGCCATCGCCGCGCCCGAATGGTCCAGGTGGTCCACCTGGTCCAGGGTGCGCCGATAAATCCGCCGGGCCTCTGCTTTGCTGATCATCTTACCGCCCGCAACGCCTCTCTCTGTTTTGCCAATGACGCCGGGGTTTTCCCATCTGCGGCCGGTGGCTGGTCCTCAGCCGCGTCCTCCACCGGCTCAATTTCCGACCCCAGCAATGAGGCGATTTCGCAGAAGGCCCGGGCGGCACTGGCGGCAGTCACCCAGCCCTGGGTCTCGGCAATCATCAGGGCCTGGGCCGCCTGCGTCATCACCTGGCCGATCTTGGCCAGATCCTTGGTGGAGATCTCCGGGAAGAACAGGTCGTATTCCCGGTTGATCCCTGCCGGCAGCGCCTGGTGCATCTGCGCCTGGTCGATCTGAAATTCAAACTGCGACTGGAGCATGTTTTTGACCTGGCCCTGGCGGGCGCAGAGATGCTTGATGACCGGCTCCCCCATCTCCGCGGCTGTGGCCCGGTTAACATCCCCGCCGGAACCGAAGAAATGCGGCGGAAAACCCGCCCCGCCCAGGACATACTGCTTAATCATCGCCTCATCATAGCTGGCGTCGTGGGCCTTTAAATCCGGAGCCACGCAGTTCCACTCGACATTCTCGTTATGGGCCCGGACGGAGCCCGGTTTGGGAGGCGGATTCTTTTGCAGGAACTTTTTGATCTCGTCTTCATTCATGCCCTTGAGCATCACGTCCCAGATCCAGGCGTTGCCAAAGGCGGCCCGCTCCCCGCGATTGAAGAGAAACTGGTTATAGAGGTCCAGGTAATCCGCCAGGGCGATCAGGTCGCTGCGGCCCCGGGCCGCGGTGGTAACGCTGTTGATCTTGAAATAGAGACAGTCCCCGGTGTTAAAGCCGTAGGTCTGGCCGTACGCGTTCAGATCCGGCGCCACCACCGTCAGGCTCCGGTTGGGATCATCGATGGTGGTGTTCAATTCGATATTGCGCACCACCCGGGCATTATTTGGATCCAGGTGCACCTCGACAATCCGGATGGGGTCGAGGTAACCCTTGCGCACGAAACCGTTAACGGGGTTGATGTGCACCGGGTAGCACTGTTCGCCCCAGAGGCCCAGCTCCAGCACCTCCTCGGGAAAATGCATCTCGAAATTGTTGATGGGGTCGTTCCAGAAGCGCTTCAGGACTTCCTGCACCCGGTCGTCCTTGGCTTGGAACTTGACCCCTTCGGCCACCACGTAATCCCGGGCCATCTGGATGATGCGCCGGGCCAGGGGATCGGTTTCGTAGAGGTAGTAGGCCACCTGTAGGACCCGCTCCTGGGCAAACGGGGTCAGGTCCCGCATGTAGTTGCCGGTGATCCGGCGCCACTGGTCGTCGTCGGGATCAACGCCCCCCATCGCCAGCGGATACCAGACCGCCTCCCGGAATTCCTGTTTGGTGCTTTTTTCGGGCCGGCTGAATCCCTGCCAGGCCGCCCTGATGCGCTTTTTTAATTGCAGAGCCATATCAAGCCTTGTTGACACAGGCATTCAGCCTGCGGTTAATTCTGCTCTTCGGGCTCATCCGCAACCGGCTCGTAATTTTCCCGGAAATATTCATCGGTGCAAAACCACTGCTGGCCATCGGCCGCAGTGATCAGCCAATCGCCCACAGCGCCGGTGGCAGGCCCGAAAGGCGTGCGCACCGTCATCATTTCATGGATTTGCTGCGCCTCCACCACCACCGGTTTATTCCGGAACTTCCGGCCGCTCCAATTCCCGGCGGCCGATTCAGTTGTTTTTTTCTGCCCTTGCTTGGCCACGGTTCCTCCTTAATGCATGCGGCTATACATCGAGCGGAAGCTCCCCGCCCGGCCGCTGCGATAGGTGTCGAATTCCGGGTCTACCCCCGCCACGGCCGCTTCGATCAAGGCATCGCCCGCGGCATGCACCGCCAGGGCATGCGCCCAGAACTCGTCTGCGTGCCCCTGATCGGTGCGGTCGGCATCGAAACGGATATTGCCCGCCACGGTGGTGGTCTTTTTCACTGTGTGGTGGGCATTACGGATGTCCCGATCCATCGGCGCCCGCACCTGGCGGTCTTCGTATTTGCGTCTGAGGGCAAAAGCCAGTTCCTGTTTGACATTGGCGGTGAACCCTACTCCTTCCACCACGTATTCGCCATAACGCCGTTTGGCGTCTTCCACCGGCTTTTCACCCATGCCCGTCTGGTCAATGCAGATCCGCTTGGGGCGGTAATGATCAAAGATGCGGTCCAGTTCCGCATCCTGCTGGGCGAATGAGGCGCCCTTCATCCGCACCACCTCCCGGGTCCAGAGGATATAGCCCACCTGCTCGTCCACCCAGATAATGGTCAGATCCCGTCGCCGGCCGATGTCCATGCCCACATAGAAAGGCCCGGTTCCTGCCAAGTCAGGAATCCCTGCTTTTTCGTCTTCACAGGGAAGGATCAGCTCCCAGGGCAGGAAGGCGACATTTTCATCCACCGGGATGCAACAGTATTCCTGGAGCCAGATGTTTTCATCGCCACAGGCTTCCCGCTCTTCCTGCAGCCATTGCTCCCGCTCCGCCGCGGTGGTGGGCCTTCCGAAAATTTTATCCAGCAGTCCTTGCTCCACCGCCTGAAAGATATCCGTGGAATGGAGGCTGAATACCGGCTGCCGCCCTTCGGCTATGGCTTTTTCTGCATCCCGGATAAATTGGTGGTATAAGCCGCTGTCAGACCTATAGGTGCTGCCGATGCGCAAGTCATAGCCCCAAGTGACGCAGGGTTTGGCCGCGGCGTACATGGCCCGCTGGTCCTTGTGCCAATCGAATTCATCCAACACGACCTTGCCGCCCTTGGACCTGAAGGCTGTGGGATTGCTACTCAACCCCATCAGTCGGGAACCGTTTTTCAAGCGGATCACCAGGGCCTGGACACCCGTCTTCTCATCCAGAACTTCCACGCCGATGCTCAGGATGGCGCCCGCGGCCTTGAAAATTTTGGCCCATTGTTCGCAGTAAAGAATCCACTCCTTGGCCGCGGACTCATCAGCCGAGGAAAACCACACCGGCAACCCCGGCTTTTCCACACAATCCCGCACATCCTCATAAGACTGGGAATAAGTCCAGCCAATGCGTCGAGATTTGCGCTGAATCTTGCGGCGGCTCCGATCCTGGAGCCAGCGCACCTGGTAGGGGAGAAAATAATCCCGGGGATCAGGACTGGCTTTCGCCACTATTTCACCCCCAAAATCCGGTCCACTTCCGCCACCAGGCGGCGGCGGGTTTCCTCGGTTTCTTCCGGAGCCTCGCCTTCGCCTTCTGCCGGCCGGTACTTCGTCTTCAACTCTTCCACCAGGGCCAGGCTTTCTCTAAAATCTTTAAGGGTCTTGAGATCAATGGACTTTGCCCCCGTGAGCATGGCCCGCAGGTGCCTTCCTAAAGCCTCTTCTACGGCCGCCACCGCCTCCTGAGGGGTCCTGATAACAATGGCCTCTGCCCCTGTCGGCTCCATCGCCGGCGTCCCGGTGATCGCCGGGGCAGAGGCCGCTCCTTGGTTTTTCGTCTGCTGGGTCTTCTCCCACATGGCCGCGGAGAGGACCTTTTTAAACTCCGGTTCGCCCAGGGCGTTGCCGATCAACTTCGCCCGCAGCAGCACGCTGTCCCGGCGGATGGAGGAGAGGGCCAGGCGAAATTCCTTCCGGGCCTCGGGCCAGTCCTTGCCCTTTTTCTCTCCCTCTGCCGTTTTTTCAACCCATTCCCCTTCTTCCGCCGACCAGCGTTTCAACTGGGTTATGGAAGGCGTAGGGGACGGGAATTCCTGGGACAGGGCCGCGGCCACCTCCTCAAAGGTGAGGCCGTCCACCACATACAACTCTTTGGCCCGCTCCCGGATCTCCCAGGAATACTCGATAGGCGGCATTATTTCCCCAGGGCCCGGCGGATCGCCGCGGCTTCGGCAACCTTCTCCTGGATGATCGTCAGTTCGCCCACCAGCCGCAGCGCGATTTCGCCGATGGCCTCCGGAGATAAATCCCTGGCCTTGCGCAAAGAACTGAGTTGTGCCTGTAGATCCTTCCGGATTTTGTCGGCCCGCAGTTCTTGGCCCACCAGGTCAGTCTCCAGCTGATTCAACCGGGATTTGTGCGCCTGGATATCTTCTTCGAGACTCATGCCTTCCCCCCCAGCTCCTTCACTCGCGGGCAAAATTGATTGTCATCGATCTTTTGCACGGCTGTCTGCCAGCACTGGATATTGTTCTGAATCAGCTTTTCCAGGTAATCGCCCCGCTCGGCGTAACGCTGCGTCAAGGCCACGAAATCCCGCACCAGTATGGAGTTATTGTCATACATGGTCCGCATTTCCCGGGCCGCTTGCAGCTGCTGCTCTACCATGCGGGTGAGGTTGCCCTCATATTGCTTAAGGATTTGTTGGTGTTGGTTGATGGCCGAGTTATAAGCCTTTTCCTGAGTCTCCAGACCCTGGGCATGGGTCTTATTTTGCAACCGCACGATGACGTAGAAGAGAAGCGCCATAATGGCCGGCACCCCATAAGGGCCCAGCTTCTCCAGGGCACCGATGAAAGTGGCCGGGTCCATCATGACCCCACGCCCGGTCCGCCCACATCCTGGCCGGGAAATTCGGCCGGGATGACTTTGGTGGGCGCGGGCGGCCCACCGGGGCCGGGGTTGACCTGGGTCTCCAGGTAATCCAGCCATTGCGGCGCCAACCCTTTCCAGAAAGCCGCGTAGGCCGTCATAGTCAGGAAAAAGGCCTTGCTCAGGACAACGCCCATCTGTGCCACCTGGGCCTGGCCGGTGAGAATCACCTCCGCCAGGGCAGCCAGGAAACAGGCCACCACGGTCAACACCAGTTTGGCGTTGGCGGACCAGGTGGGCCGAGAGATCGCGGCGATGCCGGCCGGCACCAGAATGAAGAGCAGATCGTGGATATTGACGGGGATATTCATCTGCGCTTCTCCTTAAAACCCGAATTGCCCGGTGTCGATCCACTCGCTCTTCACCAGGACCCAGAAATCCTCGGCCTGGCCCCGGAGCACGTAATCATAGGGCAGCCAGCCGTAGCCGGCCGCGCCCCAGGAAGTCCCCCAACTGTTTTTGAAGAGCAGAGCCCCGGTCGAGGCGCCGATGACTTTGGCGTCGTCATAGCCCACCAGCAGGATCGCGTGCCCCCCCACCTGGCTTTCCCCTTTCTGGGGAAAGGGCACTTCGCCGGTTTTGGTCACCTGGTCGCCGTCGATGGAGGAGTAGCAGGAAAAGCCGCTGATCACCGGCAATTTGGCCGCCAGCTTGGTCTTGATGAGGTTGAGCAGCGCCGGCAGGGCCTGCCCGGGTTGGTCCAGGCGGTAATAAGTCAGGGCCTGGAAATTCTGGGCGAAGGCGAAGCACTCCAGATCCGGCTTGACCGCCAACTTTTTGGGGTCATAGGGCCAGAAGTGAGATGGGGGCGCGCCGAAGACCGCCAAGGCCCCCACCGCGGTGCGGATATCCGCGCCCTGGTCGTCCTTGAACCCCTGGACATAAAGCTCCCGCTGGTAGAGGAAGAGCTCGGACGCGTCCAGGAATTTCCCGAAGGCCTGACGCTCGGCATATTCCAGGGCCGCCACCGTGGCAAACGCGGTGCAGGCCCCCAGGTCGCCCTGATCCTTGACCGGCGAGCACGACGGCCGCAGATCCACTTTCGCCGGAGAAGTAACCCCGGTGATCCCGCCCAAATTCAGGCTTTGCAGGAGATTCGCCACCTCCGGATGCTCCTGGGTAAAATCCCGGATATCCGGCAGGGACGGCCGCCAACCGTATTTCATGATCGCCTCCTTGGACCCTCACGGGCCTTGCGGGGGAGGTTAACCCTCCCCCGCGCCCTATACAAACCGCCTATCGGGCTGGTTTTTATCAGTTGTGGACAACTACTCCCAGGGCCTTGAGCGTCAGGGGCCCGGCTTCACCGTCGGCCACCAGTCCGTGGGCGGCCTGAAAGGCCTTGACCGCCGCGACCGTGGCCGGCCCGTAAATGCCATCCACCTTCCCGGCGTAATAAGTCCCCAGCAGATCCTGGATTTGACTTACATCCGGGCCTCTCATGTAAGGAGAGGTGAGGTGGTAAATCATCCCCGTGGGCGGCGTCAGCGGCACCCCTCCACCGCCGGCGTAATCGATCCCCGGCACCAAAATGCCCAGACTCCAGCGCCGGCCGTGCAAGGTGCTGGCAATCACGCCCCGCCGGGAATCCGCGGCCTCCACCGTGCCGCCCCGGCCGTCGGAGAGGACGATATGGCCGTATTGGCCGTCCGCGGCCAGGCGCAGCACCGCCGCCCCGGCAATGCCCGCGGCCAGCTCCGGCGTGATGATCCGGCCCCGGGTGCGGGCGTCCTGAGCCCAATAAACCGTGCCCGCGTCCGCCGTGGCCGGATTGCCGGTATCCCGGTTGCAGCCATAGAGGATCTGGGCGATCTGGTAGATGTCCCAGCTGACAAATTCGGCGCAGTCCCAGGGACCGTGCCAGCCGGGGTCATTCTTGGGCGCCAGGGCGCCCAGAACATATTTTTGCCCCAGCCGCGTCCGGCCCAGGGCCAAAAGGTCTTCGCCGCGAGGGTTCATAGGTTTACTCCTTTGCCGCCGGGGCGGAGCCTGGCCCGTCCCGGCTACAAAAAAGGAAATCTGCTTACAGCAGCAGCGGCGCCACGTAACCCATGACCTGGGCCGCGGTGATGGCCGCGCTCACGGCGAATTGCGCCCAATTGAAATTATCGCCGGCGCAGGCCTGGGCCCCCTGCTGCACCATCGGGGCGATGGCATCGAGAGAAGCCAGCACCCGGGTGGCCTCGGCGGTATGATCCGGCAGGGCCTTCTGGGCGACCCAAAACTCATAAATGCTGTCGAGCTGCTTGGCCAGGGTGGGCACGTCCGCGGCCACCTGGGCCACCGTCCCGGCCACCTGGCCGCCGTTTGCCGGAGTTCCGGACGCCTTCATCCCGCACCCGACAAGCAAACTCGAAATCGCCGCCACCACCAACATGATTAAAATTGCCCGTTTCATCTGCCTTCTCCTTTTGTTGGAACAGTTCTCTGCCTGCGCTCCTTTAGTTGTTGGTCTTTATTTTTTCACAAGGAAATTTTTTGTGGGCTCGTTACGCACGTTACGCACGTTAAAGTTGCAGGCGGGCAAAAAAAATGACCCCCGAGAGGGCCATAAGCTATTTTTAGGTGGCGCAGGCGTCCCCGCCTGCGCCCTACATGAGATTAGCGTCCACTATCAGAACTATTTTTAATTCATCATTGCCACTTTCTGACACATCAGATGGGACGTAAAGAACTTGTAATATTTCGACCGCCAAACCTCTCAGTAAATAAGTTTGTCCTCTTTGGTAAGTATTAGCAAAAGCCTGAGCAAGTTTTTTCTTATTTTCATCCTGCAATTCATAAGTCAAAAGCAATCGATATTCTTCATCAACAAGATCGCTAAAATCAGGCAGTTCTTCAATCATAATGGACTCCTAATGTGGAATTCTTTTTTCTATACCTGAAAAATTAATATTTATCAATTTTGATTGATTTGGGCGCTATAATCCTTCAACGCGGTTTCGGGAATCTGCCACTGCCGCTCGGTGATTTTTTCCGCGGCAATCTTTCCCTGGCGGCATAACCGCCGCACCTGACCGGCCGTGATCCCCAGCCTTTTGGCCGCAATATCCGGCGTATAAAACCCCTTCCGGCTCATCCATCCTCCCCCGGTGGCGCAAGCCTTCCGGCTTGCGCCCTCATCTCCGATCATTTTCCTGCGCTTCCCGGCTCCAGCAGCAGATTGATCCCTACCGGCGGCCGGGGCCCGATCGTGAACCTGAGTGTCACCACCGCCGTAAAATTGCAGCCGCGGCCCGGCGCCAGCGCGGTGGAAAAGGCCAGGATGGTGAAGAGTTTGCCCCGGGCAAATCCCACGGCCTGCTCCAGAGCCGCGTCCATCGCCCCTTTGGGATCGTCGCCGTCGGCCTGGAAAGTCAGGAACTTGCTTTGATCCGGGGTAATGGGGGGCACTTCTCCAGCCCGGGCCATCCCGCCCAGGGCCACCAACAACAACATCGCCAACGCCAATTTACGCATGACTTACCTCCTTGACCTGCTTCCTTAGTAACTCCCCGCTTCCCATTCGCCTCTCCGACCGCAGCTATCCTGATTCACGGCCCGGTACCAGGTGGCCACGCCGTCTTCCCTGCCCGCCACAATGTCAATAAACCATTCCTTATTGACCTTCCGGAGATCCACCAGGTTGGGATATTCCAGAATAAAGTCCCGGATCGCTTTATCGGAAACCAGAAAAATCTCCCCCGGGCAAACGCCGCCGACAAAACTCCCGGTGGCAACGGCCTTGAGAAATCCCTGCTTAACCCACCTCTTAACCGTTTGATGAAAAACCCCGAAGGCCAGGGCGACCTGGTCGATGCTCATCCTCCCGTGCTCGGTATAGAAGTCCATCCGGTCCCGCTTGGTCTTGATGGCTGAAAGGGTGCGGGAAAACCCGGCCTTGGTGAGCCGTATCTGGATGCGCCGGGGATGCAGATGGGCATTGACCCGGAGAATGGCCAACTCTTTGTCGCTCCAGGGCGGCTCTTTGCCCCAACCGTGCCGGGCGATCCAGCCCTGCTTCTGGGCGTAAAAGGTGATGATTACCCTGGGATAGCTGAAACGCTCGGCCAGGGCCTTGACCTGCCCTTTTCCGGTGGCAGTCTGATAGACCTGCCTGATGGCTTCGTGCATCTCCGGGGTGATGGGATATTTCAGAGGGGGCATGCTATCTCACCTTTACCGGGCAGCGTCATTGCAGTTGCTGGCCAAACGGACTTTCCTCTCTCTCCACCTGGTGAATTTCAGCGATGTCAGTCGGCGACAAAAGGCCGCAGGCCAATAACTCGGCTTCGAGATCGACCAGAAATCTCTCGGCCAGAGCCCGGGAAGGCCCGATATTATTGGGATGCCTCAATCCCAGGCAGACATTGCCGTGCACCGTCAACCAATCCAGCGCTCTCCTGGTGATGGTGATGGGTTCCTCCACTTTTTCCGAATTCATAGCCGTCCCTCCAGATATGAACGAATCACTGCGGGCGTGGCGCCCTGGAGATGTTTTGGAAGGCTGACCTTCCTTGCCCTTGCTTTCGACGCTTGCTCGATCGCCTGGGGTTTTTCTTCCTCCCCCGCGGTCAGGCCGGTTTGGATGCAAAACAGGGCCTGCTCCTCCAGCGAGCGGACATTTTTTCCGGCCTGCTCCAGCAACTGCCGCCAGAGATCCGGGTGCTCATTAAAATCGAGAGATAGGGAAAATTCCGCCGTTTTCAACAACTTCGGCCGGCCCCGTTTCCCTTTGGGCGCAGAGATCAGCCGCATGGCCGCGGTTCTGCCTCCAAGGCCGGCACTCGGCGGCCGGGCCGTCTGCAAGCACAACTCGCAGGCCCCCATCGGCGTTCCCTTATAATCCAGTTTTTGCGGCATTTCCGGGTGGTCCGGGCACATGGCCACGTCCAGTTTTTTTGCTGTTTTCATCTCTGCTCCTGCCTGCCGCCGCTGAAACCGCAAGGGCCTTCCAGACCCACAAATGGGGCAGTAAGATCCAGCAGCGCTCGGTAGCATTTTCACTCCGTGCTTTTCGCAGCGCGGCACGGTCTCTTTCGGGAAAGGCGGGGCGTCGGTTTGAGGCACCGCCGCTCTGGGAATCTGCATGTCCTGGTCGAACCGCGTGTCCCGGTTTTGCCCCGCCAAATAGGCCAGGCGGCGGGAGCACTCGGGAGCGCATTCATAGTCCGGCTGGCGCCACTGGCACTCTATGCACGGGCTGCGCAGGTGGGCCACCGCCTGGCCGCAGGAGGCGGTCAAGGCGCCCCCCCCCCGCACTTTTCCTGATTTTTCATGGCCTTGCGCTACCCTGCTCTTTTCCCAACATTTCCCTGGCCTCGGTTTCCGTCACCATCTGCCAGCGGAGGCCCTCCCGCAGAGTCACCCAATAGAGGCCGCCACAAGCCTGGCAACCGCAGCCCCGGCACGTGCATCGCAGGGTGATTTCATCCAGCAGCTTTTCTTCCGCGGTTGACCACATGATTTACTCCTCCAGCGCCGGCCGCTTATTGATGTCCTGCAGGAGGGTATAGGGCCAGGTGAAGGCAAACTGGCCGTCCGCGGTGCGGCAGTCCATCTCCGCCACCACTTCCCGGCCCCGAACAATGATCCGGCCGCCCGCCACCCGCACCCGGTGCCCTTCATGCTGCAGGAGGAATTCCATCACCCCGCAATTCTCCGCCGTCAAATCGCCGATGACCTGGGGTTCCCCTACCGCGGCCAGTCCTCCAGCCCCCGCATAAAGCGCCATCAATATCCCCGCTACCACGGCTGCCCAGCAAGAACACCTACCCCAATTTTTCATGACTTACCTCGGCATTCCTGAGCCACCTTGTGGCGGGTTTTGGGGATCTAAATTGTCCTTGATCGGCCGATAACCTTCGGCAAGGGAACATCGATTCAAGTTCATATCTCGCTTCAATCGACGCATGATGGCCTGATAAATGGCCCCTCCCTCATTGATTTCATCCAGAATGAGTTGCCGGATCGTTTCTACGTTCATGCCGTCCTCCTGCAGGCGGAGATCCGCTCCGCCGTGGCCCTCAAGTCTCGGGAGAAGAACCGGGGCTTGGCCTTGATCCACGCCGGCCCCGGCAGCGACCCCCGCTGCTGGTACTTGATTTCCCCGTCCGGCTCGATGACGATCCGGCCGCCCGCGCAGGCGATGATCTCCCTCAAGGCAGGCATCGCAAGTCGTGGCCGATGGCGGTTATGCCGCACCTGGAGCAGGTCACGGAATCGCCGCCCCCGCCGCCCAGGTTGATTTCCACCCAGGGGCCGTCCCACTGATGCTCGCAGGGGCCGTCCGGGCACTCACACCGGCAAATCTTTCTTGTCCCTGTCTCCTGATCCCTGTTATCAGTCAACCCGGCCATCACCTACTGATCCTTCTCCTGCTCGTAAATCAGGGAGACGGTCCGGGCGACGCGGTTGGCCCAGTTGGGGTCGTCTTTATTCAACTCCACCTCGTCCATAAAATCGGTGAAGTCGTGGTCGATCAGGCTGTAGGGGTTTTTGCTGTCGGAATCGAAAAAAATGTGGCGCAACTCATGCCGCAGCACCCGCTCGATGTCGCTTTCCTCGCAGTGCTGCATCAATTTGTTGTCGAGAAGGATAATAAAATCATAGCCTTCATCCGGAGCTTCATGGCGCGACAAATAGCGCAGCAAGTCGGAAGGCTTGACGCACTTGCCCAAGACAATCCGGCCCTTCTTCACCATTTTCTTTTTATTGGCCAGGAAAAGTATCTTGGCGTTGGCCAGGTAGGGAAAATGCTTTTTCTTCAGGTCTTCATACAACTGAGCAATGGTTTCGGGAACGTCGTCGTATTTCATGGTTCTCCTCCTATGTTTGCGAAAATCTGATTCTGGTTAAATGCTTCTCGGGCTCATAATCACTTCCGCAATAAATCCACCCATGAGAGGCCATAAATGCAATAAGCCCTGTAATAAATTGCTTATCCGGTTTGCCGTTGTAATTAACATTCAGCAACGATCTGTATTCATTGACCGTTAATTCGTCGGCATCCATGAGCGGTTCAGGATTCTTTTCGCAATTCAAAAGTAAAAACCTCCTTCGGCTTCTTCTCCGTGCCCACCAGGAGCAGCCGCTCCTGGGGCCAGGTCTTGAGCAGGTCCCAATCCACCGATTTGGCGATCTTGATGGCCCGGGCAAAGCCCTGGTAATCCCCCAGGCCGTAAATCTCCAGCTCCGCAAACTCCTCGATGTTGGCCAGGACGTCCACCTTCCGGGGCCGGACCACGTGCTCCTCCAGGGAATAGAAGAGGTCCCCGCCGGGCAATTCGGTTTTGATGGAATGCGGCGCCAAGGTGGGGGGAGCGAACAATTCCCATTTATTGTCCGTCTCGAAGGCCTTGAGACTGGCGATTGCCTCCGTCTCCCTCTTTAATTCTTCGAGATAAGCTGTTTCCAGGGATTCCCAAAAAGGCGACAACTCTTTGAGCCTCTCCTCTTCGGCGGCCAGGTCAGCCTCTGCCCGCAACCGGGAGCTTTTGGCCGCGGCCACTTCCGCCAGCAGCCGGTTTGCTTCGGTATGCGCGGGCGTGGGACAAGGGTTGTCTTTCGGTTTGCTGGTTGCGGCTTGGCTCATTTGGCGAATTCCCCCAGGCCTTTTTCTTCCGCCAGGTTCAGGGACATGGTGACGGTGACCCATTCCCCCGGCTCCCGCACCACGGCAATATCCTTCCGGGGCAGGGCCACGGCCGCCACGAAGACCGGCGCCTTGGGCCGGAAGAGGATGAACATCTCCTCCGGGTCGTCCCGGGTGATGCGGCCTTTGATTTCCACGTCCTTGCTCATTCGAAATACTCCAAAATGCTGATGACAATAATGGTCAGGCCGATAAACACCGCAACGGTGATAGTTATGATTATCACCAGAGCCGCGACGGCCGCGAAGGGCAGCCAGATGGGGGCGAAGACCCACCACCAGGAAATATCGAATCCCACCTTAACGATAAACAAACCGATTATCAGAAGGCCGCAAAGGCCGATGCCTGCAATCTGGGAAATGATTTTATCCTTCATATCCCTCCTCCCAACCCCGTCTCCCAGGGGCTCAATTTCAGCTCCTGGGCCACCCGGTAAACGGTCCTCAATGGGATCTCCAACGCTTCCCGGGGCAGATGGTTTTGCCGCACGGCCAGATCCCGGGCCTTGCCGGTGGCGAGGTGGCACTTGCCGGTCAGGATCTGAAACTTGAGCCGGTAGATCTGCCGCACCCAGGTGTCCGTGTTCGCTCTTTTACGCTGACCCCGCCTCATCGCCCCCCCCCATTTCCTTTCGCGGCGGTCAGATGAATTTTATACAGCCGGGCCAACTGAGAATTTGATTTTTCCAGCTGCTGCGCCATCTGCTTCCACCGCTCCCAAGGATAACGCTGAGGGGTGGTGAAAATACCGCCCGGGCCCCGGAATGATTTAGCCTGGCCATACATCTCAGTTCTTCCCGCTCAGGGACAAGACCAGTTGCCCCAGCAACTGCGGCAGGGTCAGCTTCCGCAGCCGGGCCGCCTGCATCAGCTTCCGCAGGGCCTGCTTTTCGATCTTGTCAATATAGGCCTGCAGCTCCGGGCCGGTTTGGGCCAGGTAATAGCCGGGGCCGAAGTGGCAGCAGGAGGAACAGATGGGCGTGGGGTTGTCGCCGGTGCGCAGATCGGTGATCAATTTGCGCAGCTGGCGGGTGTCGTTGATCCGGTGCTCCCAGGGCTGCTGGAAGACCCGCTGGAACAGCTCCCCCATGCCGATGACCCGGCTCTTGCCGATATGCCGGGTCATCTCCTGGAGCAGCCTACCCTTGACCTGCTCCCGCTCCAGGGCCTGTTGCATCTTGGTTTGCTTTTTCTCGGTCATAGCCTCTCCTCTCTTGGTAGGGCCGTTCCCTTTCTCTGGCTGGTCAAATGCCAACGCCGGCACCGCTGACAGAAATAAGCCCGCTCCGGCACACTGTCCCGCCGGGTGGTGGCCAGGATGCGGGCCACTGCGATCATGGCCCGGCGGTGGCTGGAGAATCCCACCTTCCCGGATGGACACTTGGAGCGCCTGGCCGTCCCAGAAGAACGCGGGCGATTCTTGAGCGAGCCCAGGGATTTCAAAAGGGGATGTCCTCCAATTCAGTGGCGCCGGTGGCGCAGGCATTCCTGCCTGCGCTCTTCTGCCGCCGCTTGGCCAAGGTCTCCGGCCGGGGCTGCGGCGGATCGCCGGCCAGCCGGCGCTCCTGGTAGGTCAAGGCGATCTGCACCTGGTGGAGCTGCTCCGCGGAGCACCACTCCAGTTTGGCGGGATAATTCATCTGCTGGGCGATCCCCTCGGCGTAGGCCCAATCCTTGCCCAGGGCTCCCAGAATGGTTTGGATCGCCTCCAGGTGGATCTGTTTGTTGCGCACCTGCTTGCGGACCGGGGCCTTTTTGACCTTGGGGACGTAAACCCAGCCACAGTTTTTGAAGTGCGCCAGCAGGGCGTCCGCCTGCCACTGGAGCAGGTTCTTGGAGGACGTCACCGGCTTTCCCCCAACCTTGTACTGCGCCAGCAGATCCCGGTAACTCTCCTCGTCCAGCACGCCTTTGGCAATGAGGTCCGTCTTGGCTACGTGGATCAGCCCGATCTGCTTCTTGTTGACCCGGAAGTGGGGTTTCATCACATCCTCCTGTCTTCAATTAAGTTGCGCCTCTTTCGTAGTCGGCCTCGGCCCGTTCTGGATGCGCCGGGCCATCGCCGCCGCGGCCTTGACTTCGTCGTGCTGACGCTTGTGCGCCCGGAGCAGCCCCAGGCCGGTGAGCATCAGACTCCGGAGCAGCTCCTCCGGAGGCGCTTCCGCCGCGGGCAGTTCCAGGACCCGCATGATCTCCCGGGCCTGCACCAGCACCTCTTGGATCTCTCTTTCCAATTCGCCGTTGATTTCCAGGGCCATTTACTCCTCCTCCATCTGGCTCACCGCCAGGCGCGCCTCCGCTGCTTTCTGTGCCAGGCTGATGGCATCCAGATAAACTTCATCCAATGCGGCCAGGACCTTCTTCTGCTGCTCACGACGACTCTTCAGATAGGCAATCTTAGATTCATTGCGCGGCGGCTCCGGGCCCGGATCCTGGATCAGGCGGTAATTATTTCCTTCCTGGCGCACCAGTTTTTGCTTCAGCAATAACCGCAGCCACTCCCGGACATAATCAGCCGTGGCCCGGGCCACGTCCTGGAGATCTTCGGCGGTCACCAATCGCCGGGCTCGCAGGAAGCGCCACATCACTTCCTGTTTGCTGGGCGCTGGGGGCTGACCGATATAGCGGTAGAGCCCCCGGCCGGCATGTTCCAGGTCGCCGGATTTCACCAAAGCCTTTGCCGCGGTATCCACCCGCCGCATGTCTTTGCGGGTCTGGATGCCCAGCCGGTCGCCCAGGTCCTGGCGGCTTATCAGCCTCTGGCCATTGTGACTCAGTACCAGGGCCATCCGCCGCGCCTGGTCGGCGAATTTCATTTTTTAACCCCTTGGAAACCCATCTTGATGGCCTGGCGCATCATCTCCACCGACACCTGCCCGGTGCGCTTGGCGTTGGCCAGGCCCACCACGTCGATCATGGTGCGCTTGATCACCCGCCAATCCTCGCCGCCGGGCGAGCGGTTCAGTTCCGCCGCGGCCCCGGCCTCCACCTCCAGGTTTGCCGCCTCCCGACCGTAGGTAATGATGTCCCGGGGGGAAACCGGCTCGAAGTGCAGCACCTGGAAGACCCGGGACCAGACCCGCTTGTTTTGGCTCATCAGGGCCGGCAACTCCTTTTCGCCGATGAGCACGAAGGCGGCGCCGGTGAGTTCGGAGAGGACCCGCACCAGGTTGAGGTGCCGGGGGCACAGGTCCATCTCGTCCAGGAAGACCGGCCGGGGCTGGGACACCAGCAGATCCACCGCCTTGGCGAAGCACTCGTTTTTGGTGAGGGGCAGGGCCTTCAACCCCAGCTCCCGGCCCAGGGCCTGCAGGAAGCCCAGCTCGCTGGCGTTCCAGATGGGCAGCATCAGCAGGTGCACCGCCCCGTGATTGGCGGCCCAGGCCGCAGTGGTCCGGGATTTGCCCCGGCCCGCAGTGCTGTAAATCAACCCAAAGCGTCCTTCATCTCTCCCCAGCTCCAGGATCTCCATCATCGCTTCGAAATTTTCCTGGTTCTGGCAGGCGACCCGCTTGTGCTCGAATTTCAGAGGGGTCCAGTCCTTAGCCATTCCCGACATAAAGCCTCCTTAACCGGGTTTCGATCATTTCCCGCTCCGTCCGAAAATCCATACTGAGCCGAAAAATCTTGGCAAACTCCTTTAACCGCCTGGGAATAACCATGCCGCGCAATTCGCACTCGAAGATGATTTCATAGCGTTCCAGTGTCGCAGTATCCATTTCGATAACTTCCCAGAAGATTCGTGCCCGATTCCCGATTTTGTCGGGATCATAACGGGGATCTGCCATGATGAGATCCACCGTCTCCTCCATTAGCTCAAACCCTGTTTTCATTGCTGTCCTCTATGGGCTTTTTCCCCGCCTGGCAGACCATCTCCAGGTCCTGAGCCGCGAACCAATCCTTCAGGGCGGCATATTCGTCCCCGGCCCGGAAATAGCGCATAAACAAGCGATCATCCGCGGTCGGTTCGCCCCCCGATGCCTTGATCTGCAGCAGCTCCAAATACCGCTGGCAATCCGGCCGAGCCTTCAACTCCTCCAGCCGGTCGCGCTCAGCCTGCATCTTCCTGGAGGCGAGCGCGGCGTCGGCCTCGATCTGTTGCTTCTCCGCCTCGCTCAAGGGAGCCGGGGCCGACAGCTTCCGGGGCGCCGGCGCTCCTTCGGTGTTCAGTCCCAGCCGGGCAAAGTGCGCCTCCGTCTCCGGCTGCACCAGCGTATGGGTGATCATCCGGCAGATGGAGGAAGCCTGTTTCTCCTGGGCCTTCTTGATGCCGATCTGGGCCGCCACTTCCGCCCGGTCTTCCACCGTGCCAGTGATCCGGGCAATGGGATGCACCTCCGGCATGACCCGGGCCTCGCATAGGAGGTTGCCGTCCTCCTCGAAGACCAGGATGGCGTCGGGGTCCAGCAGGTCGTAGCGGATCAAGACCGGATGCCGCCGCCCGGCCAGGGCCGGGTGGTAATAGTCCTGCCCGTTGAAGGTGATGCCCCGGCGGTGGATGGTGCGCACTGTCTGGGAGAGCATCAGGAAGCGCAGCTCTTCGGCGTCCATTCCGGGACCCATGCCCGCTTCGAAGACCTCCAAGGGCGACTTGCCCTTGAGGTGCCCCCGGGGCTGCGGCCTGGGGTTATAGCGCTCGTCCAGCCAGGCGGCCAGCGCCAGGTGGGTCTCCATCAGGGTGGGCACCGCGCCGCCGGTCAATTTCGCCCACATCTTGCGGTGTTCCTGCTCGCCCCGATGCAGATGGGGCGGCTTCTCATCGATGTTGCCCCCGGTGTAGGTGGGCATCTGCTTCTCGAACTCTTTCAAGGTCTTGTGCCAGCGCTCCACCGTTTTGCTCTGGCCGTGGTAGGGCCAGGCGAAGATGGTCTCGATCCCCAGCCGCCGAAACAGCCCTTCGATACCCGACTGTTTCAGATCGCCGGTGAAATGCTTGGCGCCGAAGGCCCGGCCATTGTCGAGGTAGAGGCATAAGGGGAGCTTGCCCAGGGTGAGGACCGCCCGGCGCAGGGCCGCGGCGATGGACCTGGTGCTTTCCGTGGGCATGATCTCCCAGCCCACCGGGAAGTTCGATTTCATGTCCATGAAGGTGATGAGCGTCAGGCGCTTAGGTTTGCCGGTGTAGGGATTGATGGAGTTGAAATTGAGCGTATGGCCGTCGGCCACCAGGCAGTCGCCCACCGCCAGGCGGTCATAATCCCGCTTGAGGTAATAGGCGCACTTGTCGTTCCAGGCCTGTTTACCTTCCCGCTCGTAGGTCCATTCGTTAATATGGTGGTCCCGCCAGTCCTCCAGGAAGCGCCGGTAAGTGGCCTCGCTCTGGCGATCCGGCACGCCCCGGATCAGCATAGATTCTCGGGCCTGACGGATCACTTCGGCCAGGTTGTGCTTGTTGGGGTTCATAGCCCAGGCCAGCAAGATCGCCGCCTGTTCCTTGCTCACGCCCCGGACGCCCCGCTTGTGGTCACCGTATTTTGGGGCCAGGGCCTCCACCAGGTCGGAGCCTGCCTGCTGCGCCTTCTTGGCCTCCACCGCCCAGCGCTCCACCGTCTTGTAGGTCAATGGCCCGAGGATTTTATGGAGGATTGGATAAGGACCGGCGAGGCCCTGGTTATACTCCTCCAGAAACGCAAGCTTGGCCGGCAGCACCCGGCCCCAGCCTTTGACTTGCCAGGCCGCCTCCAGATAGAGCCGCAGCAGGTCGGCCTTGGCCAGGGCCTTGCGCTCCTGCCACTGCGCCAGCGGTATAGGCTTTCCAGCCGGTGTGGCCTCCACCAATTCCCCCACCTTTGCCAAAGGGGTGGCGGAAGGGGTTTGGCTCACCACTGCCTTTAAATCCCAAGTCACCAGGGCCTTTTGCACATCCTTGGGCAGGGAGGCGTAAATGTAGAGTTTCCTGGTGCCACCCTTTACCCGCTCTTCCAGGTAGGCCCAACCCTCTTTCTTGGCGCGAATTTGCACGGCCCGCTCGCTGGTCCCCAAGGCCGCGGCGATATCCCTGGAAGGATAGGCTTCCTTCATTGGAGTGTATGCTCCTGGCCCGGCCAGTCTTCTTCGGATGCTCTGGCCTCAATTTCCTCTTCCGACACTCCCATCGCCATAGCGATTTCGGCGGCCGTATAGAACTCCTTCATCTTCGCCAGTGCCCCCAGTTCAGTTATGGGGCATACCTCTATGCTTTCGATGGCTGAGAATGAGAGCAGGACTTGGCTTATCCGGCTGGGAACACTGTTCGTCCGCATAAACCCTTGAATGTATTCCGGCGTAACTCCACCTACACAGTAAGCCTCCAGGGTGAGGCCGGTTTCTTTGTCCCCACCCAAAATCTCCAATTCCTCTGAGATGGCAACATGACCTTTGGTCCGGATTCGCAGGAGCACCAGGGCGGACCATGATTCTTGCTCAGCCCTAATTATTTCTTCCATCACCCGGCGCGAGCTTAGATCCTCCCCAGCCAGCAGGATGCCGCCATCATTCTCTGCCATGAAAAAAATGCTGAGTTCCTTATCGTTCATGCCATCTCCTCTCCGCACATGCTGGAATTGAAGAGTTGCAATAGTTCCTGCCGCCGCCGCACTTCTTTCTGTTTTTCCTTTATTTCTTCCTTAATGGCATCGATCTCACTCTTCAGGGCCTCCGGCCCGGCGAACGCGAACAGATCACACTTCCGGTTCTGCACCAGCAGCGCCCCGGAATCTCCGGTGGCCACACAGAAAGCCGGCACGAACTCCCCCGGAATCCGCCGCTCTGGTTTGGATTCAGCGGTCCAAGAGTCGATCATCTCTTTGGTTATCTGGCAGTTCAGCAGATGGGACATGCGCCCCGCCACTTCGTAGCGAGATAAGGAGGTTTTTTTTAGGGCTATGTTCAGAGCCGCCCTTATCTCTTCGCCACAGCACATGGTCCCCGCGCCGTCGCTCCGCTCTACCTGGGCCCGGCGCAGCTCTTCAAAAATGGTCCGCTGGCCGGGGTGAGGAAGGTCTATTCTTTTTGGCGACTTAGACATTGACACTTGCAACCTTGTGGCCTTAAGATGTTTGACAACGCTTCCTGGTCTGGTGTCCTTCCAGTTCCGGGAAAACCGTCAGCACGTCCAGACCCAGGGCCGCGGCAATGGCCTCCATGATCCGGCGGCTCACTAATTTGTGGTTGGCCACCAGGGCCACCGCGTTATGACTGACGCCGATCTTCCGGGCGACGGCCCGGAAAGATAGGCCCTTGCGCAGTAGATTGACCTTGATATCAATGGTTTTCATTTAATATACCCCCGCATGGGAATTACGATTCAGATCGTAAGCCCATTTGGGTGTCACTGTCAAGCATAAAATGTCCTTATGGATATTTTATGGTTCTGCATCTACATGCAAATCTGATGCCGAGATATTTTCCGTTTCGGGCTTTAAATTTTGAGCTATTTTTGAAAATCATTAATATATGTAATAATATTGCTTAGTTAACCGTTTCGGGCTTCCATTTTGCGTTTCGGACTTCATTTCGGACTTCCAGATGCCGAAGTCCGAAATGAATTGAGTTCAAAGATCTCAAACTATGAGCAATTTTCAGGAACGTTTGAAACAGGTCCGGGGGAAACTGGATCAAGGAGAAATGTCTGCCCGTTTGGGCATACATTTAACTTCCTATGGGAGGTATGAACGCGGGGAGAGATCACCTGATCTGGAATTTATTGAAAAGGTCTGCCGGGAATTTAATATCAGCCCCACCTGGCTGATCCTTGGCGAGGGCCCCATGCGATTAGAGGAGGTTATGGAGGCTGTCGCAGAAGTTCCGCTTGGCTACATCGACCCGGCTGTGCAATTGGTGGAGGAAGCGGTGGCAGAAACCGGAGTTCAGATCAATGACCGCCAGAAGCGGGCCTTGGTGGAGATCATCCGGGAGGAACTCAAATCCCGCACTAAAGACATGATTATGGTTTTAAAGGGGGGTTAATAATTTAAATAAATACATCTCATAATAACAATATCGGCAACCATTTGCAGGTCGGAGGAAAGTCAAATGAGAAAGATAGCTTTGTCATTGCTAATTATTTCCTTTTTATCAACAAGTTCTCTCTCCGCCGTGACTATGGCTCAATATGAACAGGTAAAGACAAGAATGAGCTATGCGGATGTTATAGCCATTCTTGGGACCCCAGACCAAGAGCTTTCTCGCTCTGAGATAGGAGGGATTAATACGGTAATGTATATGTGGAAAGGAACTAGCCTGGGGGGGAATATGAACGTCATGTTGCAGGATGGATATGTGGTAAACAAAGCCCAATTTGGACTTAAATAAGCCCTCAGGAATTCTCTATATATATTTCTACAAAGGATATTATTTAATTGAGGAGATTAGTGGATAAAATGGAGGATTTAAAAGCAAAGATCAAAAAAGGGTTAAAATCTTTTGAAAAAAACCGGCAGACATCATCTGACAATGACGGTCCTGAGGTTTCCCAAACCGCTATCGGCAATGGCAACATCCAGGTAGGCGGCGACGCCGTTTTTACCCAAAACCTGGTGCGGCCGGTGGTTGCCGACGTGAAGCCTGGGGTCGAGCATATCAGCGATGCTCAGGCCTCGGAGCTGCTTACCCGTATCCGGGAACTAACCGATCTCCACAACCTGGTCAAGCGTTCCCGCGTCACTCCGCAGCATTACTGGCTGGGCCTTAATCGTTATTGCCGGGTTCCTAAATATCGTTTAATCATGGCCGTCGACTACCAAAAAGCCCTTGCCTGGTGCCGTAGACAACTCGCCATTCTCGGTGGGACCAAGACTGCCCAAAAGAAAGATCCTAACTGGCGCAATAAGAAAATATCTTATATCCAGATCAACCTAAAAAAACTCGCGCTTGAGCCTCGCTACCGCCAATACCTGGCCAAGACCTTTGGGAAAGTCTCCACTGCCGATCTTGAGGACAACGAGTTGCAGCGTGCCTACAACTGGGTTGCCAACCAAAAAAAGAGTTTCGTGTGAATCCTTCCAGAAAGAAACCAGGTCCTTCTTTGAATCAAACCGCCATCGGCAATCAAAACATCCAGGTGGGCCGTGACCTGACTTTAAATTCTGTTTCCCCACCCAAAGAGCCTTCAGCCTTTCGCCGGAGTCTCGCCATTTTCCCCGGGGGAATGGGATGCTTCATTTTTCTGGTAGCCTATTGTCTACTGCCCATTATAATAGGTTCTTTTGTTTATGCCGCCAAATGGGTTGTCAAAGAAGTGACACATCAAATGATAATCGAACAGCCCAAGGCTTTTCATAATTCCAATATATCCCGGAATTAATAGTAAAATGGTAGCCTTTATAATTTAATCCAATTGCTTATCTTGTCGATATTAGGGTCATCTTCCGCTGGAGTTCCGCACGGTGGCCCAAAAATATATCGGTGATCACGGTATCCAGGTCGGCGGAAACATTATCGGGGACTTAATTATTCACAATAACCTTGGTTGCCTGGCCGTCCTTCTCGCCTTTCTCCTCGCCCTCTCCCTTGTGGATGTCTTCCTCAATTTCCCGGACCTCCTCTTGACCCGAAAC
>JAKAGH010000192.1 GCA_021817645.1 Deltaproteobacteria bacterium | reverse complement strand
AGAAGTATCTTTTTTGAATTATAGCGTTTGCCGAAAATTCTTTCCTCAATGAGGAGTGAGTGGGTATCACGTGAATCGCTCCAGGGAGCAAGTCCTTTGATTGTCTCCGGTTCGCTGCATGACCCATAAAAGGGCCTGATCGATGCGCTCCAGCAATTGTTGCCGAGTCTTGGCGAAGAAATCAGTGAACCATTCGGCCTTGATTAGCAGCCATAAGCGTTCAATGGGGTTTAAGTCCGGAGAGTAGGGCGGCAAGAACACCGGTTCGAAGGCGCCCCATTTCAAAGACTTCTTCTTATGCCAGGTGGCGTTATCGCAAATAATGATATTTATTGGCCTTTCAAGTTTTACATCTTGATTGGCATGGTCCAAAAACACTTGAAAGACTTCGCTGTCGGTGTGGGTGAACTCCAGGGCATAAAACTGACCGTTCCGGGGACCCACCAGCCCGGTAACGTTCATGCGGAGGTGCTCGCCGTAATAGGGCACCCGGACCTTGGTCCCCTTCTGGGCCCAGCGTCGCCGGGGGCGGGGGTCGCCTTCAATGCCCATCTCGTCCAAGTACCAGATATCTATGTCGTCATCGAGGAGATAGCCCTTGAGCCGCTCCAGAAATAGCTGCCGCTGTGCTTCATCCTGGCGGTCCGGCCAGGGCTGCGGCACCTTCAGGCGAAAATTATTGTCATGCAGCCAGCGCACCACGGTGCGATAGCCGATTTCATGCTGGAGTTCTTGCCGGAGATAACCATGAAATTTCACTGCCGTCCAATGGAGTTGGTCGGCTAATTCCGGCTGTTCGATGAGTTGGCGGTAATGGGCGCTTTGCTCCGGGGTAATCTTGGACGGCCGCCCGGTGCGCGCCCCTTCGACGAGGCCGTCGATACCTTGTTGATTGAACCATCTGACCCAGTTGTTCAAACTGCGCAGCGAGACGCTGTATAAGGCGGCCACTTGCTCAGCAGGAATATTCAAGGTCAAGGCCCTGATGGCCATCAAACGAACATGGCTCCGTCTGGAAGGGGCAGCTTTGGCGGCCACTTCCAGTTCCGCTGGAGAACAATTCTCCAGGTTGGGCGTAATTCGTCCAGGCACGAATCAAGGAAAGCATATGCTTCATCAAAAGTCTAGTTTTTTGTAACCTTTTTAATGCCTTCTATCGGAAAAAACTTTTGGCAATCGCTATACATTGCTAACAGGCTGATGAAAAACCAAGATGGCTAAGCGGCGTATTTATGCCCAGGATATTTTCGGCATCTTTATGACCACCAAATTCAATGCTGATTTTGAGCTGCACGCGCATTTTATCGCCGGTTGCCGGGAGAATTACTATGTTCCCGGCGTCTTTTTCGCTTCAGGGAGAAACCGCCGCCATCAGGTTGCGTATGCGCACCAGATTGTATGCCGCGGCAGTGAAGGTGAAGACCCAGCCCACCCGTTGTGTTCCTCGGTGCCGGGTTTTCCTGAGATTGCCGACGGTTTTCATCCAACCGAAAATTTCCTCCACCCGTTTGCGCAGGCGTTGACTGATGGCGTAGCCCGGATGGCGGGTAGTGCGGCCATCTATGGCCGAGTTCCTGCCCTTGCAGTTTTGGGCCACATGCGGCACGGCATTCAGGACACGCAAAGATTGGACAAACTCCCGAGTATCATAGGCTTTATCAGCGCCCACCGTAATGCGATGCCGGCCGGGGAAGTCCTCCACCATGCGCTCTGCCGCGTCCCGCTCCGCGGTGCCGGTAGACTCAGTGAGACGGGGAGTGATGATCAGGCCGTGGCGGTTTTCCATCAGCACATGCCCCATGAAGCAGAGCTTGGCCTCTTTGCCTTTGCCCTTGCGGAAAAGCCGCGCCTCCGGGTCCGTGGTGGAGGCATGCGTTTGGTTCAGGCGCCGTTCCCCATGAAAGTCCACTTCCGGGTTCCGACCGGAACCGCCATCGGGAGGCGGGGTATCTTTGGGCCGGAAACTCTTCATGGAGGCCCAGGCCTCAATGAGGGTGCCGTCCACGGTGAAATGCTCGTCCGACAGCAGTCCGGCTGTCGCGGCCTGCTCTTGGATGCGCCCGAAAAAGGCCGCGGCCAAGTCCGAACGGAGAAAGCGGTCTCGATTCTTGGAAAAGACGGTATGGTGCCAGACCTTATCGTCCATGGATAGACCGACAAACCAGCGAAACAGGAGATTGTAATCCAACTGCTCCATCAGCAGGCGCTCGCTGCGCACGGTGTAGAAAACTTGCAACAGCAAGGCTCGCAGCAACTGTTCCGGTGGAATGGAGGGACGTCCCTCCCGGGAATACATAGCCTGGAATTCTCCGGACAGTTCAGCCAATGCTTGATTAACCATTTTCCGGATCAGTCTGAGCGGATGATCCTGAGGCACTCGAGCTTCGGGGGATAAGTAGCTGAACATGGCTTCCTGCTGCACATCGTCACCGCGCATAATCGCTGTCTCCGGATAACATATTGTTATCGTTAATTATAGCACGTTATTAGCTATACAGGCAGCGGTTAGTTAGGTTCCAGGGTAAATAGTTTTTCATCATCCTGCTAAGTCAAGCTTTCGACGGGGTGAGGCCCGGTGGCCAGAGAAACCGTTTTCAGTTGAGGTTAGATGAATGTAGTTGTAGTTAAGTTATAAACTGGTTTAATAAACTTAAACTAAGTTAAAATATATTTATAATTAAATAATAACTAAGTTAAACTTAGATTTTAAGTTGTTTGCTGTGAAAGGTAGCTTGGTTAGAAGCCACTTTTATTAGATTAATGAGACAAAAGCGTAATTATTATCAGTATTTTTAGGAAAAATGATTAATCCTGAGTCAGAGAAAATGCTACTGAAAAGTACGAAACCTGGAAAAGTCAGGATTATTTTTTAACTTGCTAAAAAAGTTGTTTGGTGGAGCTTAAAGTTTCACAGCCAAGTGCCGATAAATTAATCGAAACCGAAACAGGCCCAAGAAAGAGCGGGGAAAGGGGGTATGAATAAATGCCCGCCGGCGGCCTGCCCGGTAATCGCAAGGATGCGGTTTTATTTAATTCAAGGAGGATATAGTTATGAGTTTAGTTATCAACCACAACCTGATGGCGATGAATGCCTCCAGGTCCCTCAACATTTCCTACGGCCGCCTGGCCACTTCCGTGCAACGCCTTTCTTCAGGTCTGCGGATCAACAGCGCGCAAGACGATGCCGCCGGTTTGGCGGTCCGGGAAATGATGCGCACGGATATCGCCGTCCTGGACCAGGGCGTGCGGAACGCCAACGACGCCATTTCCATGATTCAGACTGCAGATGGCGCTCTGTCGGTCATCGACGAGAAACTGACCCGGATGAAAGAGCTGGCGGAACAGGCAGCCACCGGTACTTACACCACCTCCCAACGCGCCATCATGGACAGTGAATACCAGGCCATGGCCTCGGAAATCACTCGAATCGCCAATGCCACGGACTTCAACGGCGTGAAGCTGTTGGACGGCAGCCTCTCCGGCACCGGTGTGGACGGCACCTCCGGCAACCAGATGAAGATCCATTTCGGTACCGGCAACAGCTCGGCGGAAGACTACTACTACGTCAAGATCGGTACCGCCACTGCCTCGGCTCTGGGGGTCGGGAACTCCGCGGCCGAGGGTGCGGGCTGGACCATCAGCACCCAGTCGGCCGCGCAGCAATCCTTGGATCAATTGAACAGCGCCATCAACACCAAGGACAACATGCGGGCGAACCTGGGCGCCTTGGCGAACCGGCTGGCCAACACCGTTTCCGTCTTGGGCATCCAGGCCCAGAATCTGCAGGCCGCAGAATCCGCCATCTCCGACGTGGATGTGGCCACGGAAATGACGGAATTTACCCGGAACCAGGTCCTGGTGCAGGCCGGCGTGGCCATGTTGGCTCAGGCCAACAGCCTGCCGGCATTGGCCCTGCGTCTCATGGGCGGTTAAGTTAACCTCTTACCGGGGGCAGGGGGGAAAATTCTTCCCTGCCCCACCCCCAGCCCCACACTCCTCAAATACCCATAAATACTGAGCCAGCGGTCCCTTGCCGTTTGGTATAGCCTTTGCATTCCAAAAGGCCGACAACGGCAGTGGAAAAATAGGAGCCGCAAATGGCCACTAGTACGGGTATATCTGGCATCGATACTTCTTTTACCTCTCCCATTACCTTTTCCGGCTTGGGTTCTTCCGTCGATTTTTCCAGCATCATCGAAAAATTGGTGTCGGTGGAGAGCGCGAGAATCACGCAATACGACAACTGGAAGCAGGAATGGACGGATAAAATCACCGCGCTGCAGACGTTGAATTCGAAACTGACGGACTTTAATACCGCGGTGGCCGCGATGGACACCCCGTCCCAGTTTCAAGGCAAGGTCGCCAACAGCAGCAATACCAGCACCTTGACGGCTTCGGCCTCCACCACCGCCGCTACCGGCAGCCATCAGATCCTGGTTGATCAACTGGCCCAAAACAATATCAGGGTCAAGACCACCGGCGTGGCTTCCGCCGACACGGTGATCAACAGCAGCGGCAGCGCCCAGACCTTCGTCTTTAAGTATCCCAGCACCGGCAGCGACGTCACCATCTCCGTACCCAACGGCGCCACCCTCACCGACCTGGTGAATGCCATCAACGCCAGCGGCGCCAACCAGGGGGTCACCGCCTCCGTTCTGAACCTGGGCTCCGGGGCCAACCCATACACCCTGATGCTGCAGGGCAAGGACAGCGGCACTCTCAACACCATCACCATTGAGGGCACCACCACCTTAACCGGCTTCGGCTCCGCTGACATTCCCGAATCCCAGGCGGCCCAGAACGCCCAGGTCCGGGTGGATGGCTACCCCCCCGGCTCCTGGATCCAGCGGTCCACCAACACCATTACCGATGTGATTCCCGGGGTGAGCCTCAGCCTGCTGAACACCTCCCCCACCACCCCGGTGCAGGTGACCGTCAACGACGATACCTCGTCCATGCAGAAGAAAGTCGAAAGCATGGTGGAAAAATACAACGACGTAATTTCCTACATCAAAGACCAGACTAAATACGACACCTCTACCGGTGAATCCGGTATCCTGCAGGGCAATTACGCGGTGGAGATCGTCAAGACTGAATTGAACGCCATCGGCACCGGCAATGCCCCGGGTTTTCAAGACCCCAACGACCCATATATCAACCTGAGCGGGATCGGCATCACCACCGACAGTGATCAAACCTCTACGACTTTTGGGCAACTGCTCGTCGACAGCAGTGCGCTGAGCGCGGCCATTACCAGTAATCCCCAGGCGGTGTCCAACCTGATGTCCTATTATTTCCGGGGGGTCAGCGACGACTCCACCGGGAATATTACCTACTACAGTTCCATTCCGGGGATCACCAAGGCGGGGATTTACAATGTCTCGGCCACCATCTCCGGCGGGGTCTTGGTTGGAGGGTATATCAACGGCAATCCGGCCACAGTCTCCGGGAACACCCTCAACGGCCAAAACGGTTTCCCGGAATACGGTCTGGCGGTAAGTGTCAATACGACGGTGGACAACACTTATACCGGCACGGTGCGGCTGCAACTAGGCATCAACGGCGCGTTTAGCGACAAGTTAACGGATCTTTTGAATGTAACTTCCGGTCCCGTAAATATTTTGATCGACAATTACAATGACATTGTCAGCGGCATCGATTCTAAGATTGAGACGGAACAGACCCGGATAAGCAATCTCCGTAGCCGCCTGACCCAACAATTTGCCAAGGTGGACACCATTTTATCGACGCTCAACCAGCAATCCACATATCTAACCCAGCAGCTGGCGAAGTTAAGCAGCGGCTAATAAACGCGGCAGGCGCGGAAAATATTAACTAGGAACCAAGAAATCAGGAGGTTAGTGGCCCATGCAAACCCAAATCGTCCACAAGCAGTACATCTCGACCCAAGTGAGCACCGCCGACCGGCTGCAGCTGGTGGTGATGCTCTACGACGGGGCCATTACTTTTCTGAAGCAGGCGAAAGAGAAGATGGCTGCCCAGGACGCCGCCGGCAAAGGGCTGTTTATCGGCAAAGCCCTGGACATTATCGCCGAACTGAACGCCTCCCTTAACTTCCAGGAAGGCAAGGAGGTGGCCGCCAATCTCTTCCATCTCTATAATTTCATGACTGCCCACCTGACCCGGGCCAATCTTAATTGGGATACCGTGGCTCTGGAGGACGTAGTCAAAATGCTCTCCAGCCTCCGGGACGCCTGGGAAGAAGTCTGCCAGAAGTCGAAAAGGGGAGAGCTAAAAGAGGTGCTGGAGCA
>JAKAGH010000191.1 GCA_021817645.1 Deltaproteobacteria bacterium | reverse complement strand
CTGGTAAACCGGGGGGAGCAGCAGCCCGTGAGATAGACAATAATCGGAAAATCCCGACAAATCGGCGATTTGTGAGATATCGAGCCCCATGCCGTAATAAGGATTGGTCAGGGCATCGGGGATGATCTCCGCCGGATCGGCGCCGATGAATTTCCAGTAGGAATAAAAGATATTCAGGGTGCGGCCGGCATCCAGGACATTGAAGGTATAAACGCCGTTGGCATCCACCGAGTATTGGCCCTGCCCCGGATTGCTGGACACCTTGGTGAGCATCTGCACCGGCGGCCCGTGGGGCGGGGTCCAGCCGCGGTCGTAGGTGACGCCCTGGTCCGCTTTAAAGCCGTCCCAGGCGGCGTTGGATAAAGGCTGATTGGGTTGCTGCACCCAGCCGCCGCCAAAGGCATTGCGAGGATCCGGAAGTGAGGGCGAAGGGTTGAGATGGGCGCCGTCCGCGCCCACATAGACCTGGAGATAATCGATGGTGGTTTTTTTCAGATAATTGATCACCACCGTAACGCCGGCATCATCGGCAGAGAAGCGGTAGGTGCCGTCGGCATGCACCGCATATTGGCCGGCGCTTAAAGTGGCCTGGGGGACCAGGCCGTAATAATAGGTGATGACTATGGCCTTGCCGTAATCGGCGGCATTGAAGGTGTAAGTGCCGCCATCATCGTTGACCGCATACTGGCCCGGCCCTGGTGTCCCGGTGACCCGGGTAAGAGGGACGGCATCCCCCCCGCCACCCATGCCCCCGAGGCCGGTGTAATAGACCACCCCGCCGTCGCCGATATAGTGGGCTGCCTGGCTCACGGTATGCGTCCCCGGGGAGGCGATGGTCCAGTTTTCCACGGTCTTGGTAGTAACTGCCGGGTATTCGTCGTCAATTTTGGTAAGCAGCACGCCCGTGGCCGAATAATAAACGCCCTGATCAGAGGCGTAGCCGGGAACGGTATAGCTGGGAGGACTCCCGCCAATAACGAAGGTCAGCGGGGTGGGCTCCGCATTGGCGCTGGGCAAGGTGATTTTTGCTCCAACCTCCTTATAGGAGCCCAGCCAGGGCAGGAGGGTTACCGCCTCCACCTGGAAGGCCGGCAAGGTGTCAGATTCCCCGAGATTGTAGCCGGCGGCGGCGCAATAAACGATGCCGGGATAATGCAAGGCCCGGGAGGGGAAGTTGCTGCTTAGATAGCCCCAAGGATTCTGGGGAATGGTCCCCAAAAACCAGTTGAAGCTGGCCGGATCCACCTGGCCTTTGCCGCCCCACATGCGGCGGATGGAGCGCCAGCCGTTCGCTCCCCCTTCTCCGAAGGCCAGGAGAAAGTCCACCTGATAGGTGTAACTGACCTGGGAGCCGCCCTGGGGTGAGCCGCCTTTGCCTCCTTGGGTTTGCTGGGAAGTATGGGCGATGGCCTGGAAATTCAGCCAATCGATGAGGTTGCCGGAGATCCGGGGTATGCCGTAGGCCACGGTGAGGGGCTGGCCCATGACCGAGGAGTTGATCCGGAGGGCCGCATATGCGGGATTGGCCGGGGGATTCGAAGTTTTCCGGCTGTTTTGGAAAAGCCAGGACATTATTCCCCACCCACCCAATAACTGTAAAAAACAGTGCGTAGAGGCCGCTTGCCTTTGATCACTATTTGATTGCCATCGCCTTTTTGCACGGTACTATCAGCCACCGCATGGAGGATTAAGGGCCAGTCCAGCACGATAAAGCCGTGGGATAAGACCCAGCCATACTGACAGAGGCCTACATCCCCCGGCTGGGGCGGCCCGGAAATTTCCCGGGCAAATTGCTGCACCACCTCCAGGGCTTTTTCCTCGCGGCTGTGACAGTGCCAATCCTTGGGATATTTTTTGACAAAAATATGGCCAGAAGCCCGCTGCTCCGGCGTCAGGTTTGCCGGATCCTCCACCAATTCCAGGTGGGGCACCAGGCCGGCGCGCTCAAAGACTTCAGCCAGGAGCATGAGGCAATCCACACCCGAGCCTTTGATTCGGCCCTGATGCACCCAGGGAGTGCGCTCCCAGGTGAGGGCTCCGGCGATTACCGCTTGGCGCTGTTGGGTTTCGAGGTCTGGCATTCGATGCTCCCGAAATTAATCCAGTCGATCGCTTCTCCTGGAATCTGTTTGACTCCAAAAGTTATGGGGAAGGTTTTTCCAAATTTAGATTGGCTCTTTTCCTTGACATAACGAGAAACAGTGTAAGAAAAGCTGCTCATTATGCCGCTACCTCCGCCGCCGGCACATTGGGAGTGGCCTTATAATTGGTGTTAGCAAATTTGCTACTGCAGGTGGCCTGGGCCAGGTCGCAGCCGGGATAGATATCAAAGGCATCCCCAATGGCCACATCATGGAGCAGCGGCAGGGCCACAGTCACCACGCCCGGTGCCGAACTCTTGACGGTGCGCCGGGCGCCGGCGTTGGCTCCGGAGGTAAAGGCGATCACCCCCAGATTGAAATAGCCGGCGGCCTGGCTTAAGGTGCAGTTGAAGGAGTTGCGGGTGCTACCGGCGGTCAGAGCGTTGCTGACGGTGTAGGCGGCCCGGTTGACGCCACAGGGTGTGCTGTATAGCCGCCAATGGCAGGACGGCCCATAGAGGTTCCGGGGCCAGTTGTGATTGAGTTTTTCAAAGAGGTTCTTGACCTTGAACTGGGCGGTCATGGCCGAAAAAGGGTCTTGATCGGCAATGTTTCCCTTGAAGATCGGGATGGCCCCCACTGGATAAGGCATGGAGTCCTTGGTAAAAAACGCCTGCTGGATTACCACCTCGGCACCGTCCAATTGGCCATTGACCGCAGCCGCGGTCATCCAGTCCACCGTACCGATCAAATCATCCGGCCCCGGATTGCAGATCAGGTCACATTCCCCTACGGCCACGCCCGGGGAATCGGTGATGTTGCTGCACCGTATCTGCCAGGCCTGAAAAGTCGGGAAGCCGTCCCCTCCCTGCATCTGAAAGGAGAAAGGGCTGTTGTTGTAATAAAGGGACTGCGGCGCCGGCGGGGCGGGCATACCGAAGGCGGGTGTAATGGTAAAACAATCCGCCATCCAGAAGAGGGTGGAAGAGGCGAAGAGGGCCAGGAGTTCGGGGCTGGTGTCAAGCATCGGTTATCACTCGAACCAGGTGATCAGGTCGACCTGCTGCAATTTCCAGAGTTTCACGGCGAATAATTCAAAGGTCATCCCCGCCAGGCCGGACGCAGCCTGGCTGGAGCCGCCCTTGCCCTCTACCGCAAAGCGCACCACCTCATCGTAGGAGAAGTCCGCAGTCACCGCCTGGCCGACGGCCGGAATATGCCCGGAGGCGAAGACCACCTGGCCGCTGCTATTGACCGTGTAATAAGCCGGATTTTGGAGCACCCCGCCCACGTAAATATTGGGTTGGGTGTGGATATACTTGCAGGTCTCATTGAAATAGCCGCCCCAGGGGCGCACCAATTGAAAGGTGTTCTGGCTGCCGTTGCCGGTGCCCAGGCTGGCTCCCACGACCCCAAAATCATTGCCGTTGGGATTGATGAGAAAAGGCTCGCCCTTTTGCGCCAGGAAGAAGCCAACGAGGATTTCATATTCCGCCGGCTGGAGGTTGGGGTAGGTCAGGCTGAATTCCCATTTATGCTTCCCCAGCCAAAAATCAGCGAGCAACTCTTTGCCGCTGGCCATCGTCTGCACCGCCAGGGAGACCAGCGGCCGCCGGATCACCGGGAATTCCCACTGCGGCGGGTTGGGATAGGTCGCCCAGGTCATCAATATTTCCCATGGCCGTTGATGTTTCTGAAGGTGCTCGTAGGCTGATTATTTCTAATAGGACCTTTTTGGGCTCCGAATAAAATATGGCTATTCTGCTCGGCCCACCGTTGGATCGTTGGCGCATCTCCTAAGACCTGCAAGTTAACGGTATTGTTATAGTGGTGATGGTGGATATGAGTCTCGCCCCCGGAATTGCCACCGCCCCGGGGTTCTCTATAGCCTGAGAGGGCGCCGCTCTCGGCCCTCACCGGGACGGGCACCGCGGCCAACGGCAGCCGCCCTTCATTGAGATCGTCAAAACTGATTCCCGCCTGGCGGTACCAATCCATTGTGGGCCGTTTGATGACCCCCTCGCCCACCTGCAGGACGGCTGCGCGCTCATCCACGGCTAAGCCCGAGTGAGCTACCAGCAAGCCCTGGTGAGCAACGAGGGTACCCATGTGCCAGAATTTGGCCACATCGGCCCAGGTGGCGACGGTATCCGCCGTGACTGCCAGTGTATTGGCCGTCTCCTCAGTGGTGGCCAAGCCGGTGACCGTGGCATCAATCGTATCGGCGGCGGTTTCTAGGCCAAGGGCGCCGGTATTGGCGCCGAGGGCGGCGGTGAGTGCGATCAAGGCCGCGGTGTTGGTCCCCAGAGCGGTGACATTAGCTCCGATCGCGGCAATCTGCGGCGATTCCGTCACCAGGTCGCCGGCCAAATCCGGCAGGCGTTTCGCCAGACTTTCGATGCCGAAATCAAAAAGTCTATTGATTCCCAGGGAAGTCAATTTTTTGACGAAGGCGGTGCCCCCGTCTTCCACCATCTTTTTGAAATCAACCCCCCCTTTTTTGAAAAAGCTGTCGGCAATGGCGCCCCCCACGGTGTCGCCGATGTAGCCCCGGACGGAAAGCAATCCGGCTTTGGTTTCATTGGCAATGAGGGTTTGGTTGGCCTGTTGCGATTCCAGGGCATACATTTTGATACCGCCGGTGACATCCTGGGTCTGCCAAGCCTTGCGCTCCAGGGCCTGGCGGGCCATCTCCGCCGTCTGCGCCCGGAGCGCCTCCAAGCGCTGCCACTCGTCTGTGGTGATCCTGTGGTTGAGGAGATCCTCATCCAGCTTATTCTTGGCGCGTTGCTCGTCGATTCCCAGGATTTCCCGCTGCAGGGAGAGCTGCTGGCTCAGCAGCGGGGCATACCCGGCCATCTGCCCCAGGTAATCCTTCTGGCGGCCCAGGCGCTCATCATCGTTTTTGAGCTGCTGCACCTGGGTTTTCCGCAGCCAGATGTCATACAACTCGGCCTTGCGCTCCTCGGTGTTGCCGAACTTTTGCAGGTCCTTTTGGTACTTGGCGTCGAACTCGGCGAAGGCGTTGCCGGACTCCTTGGCCATCAGCTGGTAATAATCCTCATCCAGATTGGCTTTCTTGGAGTAGTAGGCCGTATCCAGCGCCTCCTTGCCTGCGGTGATATCCACACCCTTGGCCGCGATATGGTCCAGATTCTGGGCCTCTTTCCCGTACCAGGCGTCCAGCATCGCCTGGCCTTCCCCGGCGCCCCGGGCCGTTTCCTGGTTCATGCGGGCGACGAAGTTTTCCAGGGAACGCTCTGCGGCCTCCTGACCTTTGTCCCCCTTGCCGGAGCTGCCCGGGGCAGCCTTTTTCCGTGCCTCTTCCGCGGCCGCCTCGGCCTCCCTTTTAAAATCTGCACTCCTCCGGGACAGCCAATATGCTTCCGGAGCGGGGCTTTCATACCCTCCGAATTCGGCTTCTTCCTTTTTTTTCTGCTCCGCCGCCCATTGCTTATCCGTGGTCCCGCCCACATACTCCAGCCCGGGGATGGCGGACATGATGGCGGCTTCTTCGGGGCTCCGCGCCCGGCCCGGCTCGGTGATGGTCTTATAGGCCCCGTAGACGGCCAAAGCGCCGCAGACTGCCACGATGCTCGGCAGGAGCGTCATCATCATGGCATTCAGGGCCGTGCCCGCGGCTGTGGCTGAATAAACGGTGGCGTTCCAGGTCATGGTGCCGGTGGCGGCGCTGTACATGCCGGACGTATAGGCGGTCAGAGGCGCGGCGGTGCCCAGGAGGATCGGGATAAGGCCTTGGGTAACACCCGTCCAGATAGTGGCGGCGGTGCTGGAGGCCCGGATGGCCGTGGTCAGCCCTTCGACCCAGGCAATGGACTTGCTGATGATATATAACTCCGCCAAGGATTTGAGCAGTTCCGTGTTGGCCAGAGTCCACTTGCCGACTTCGATCCCGGCGTTCCCGGCCGTGGAGATGAAGTCGCCGGCATTCTTACCCGCGGCCGCCAAGGAATCCCGGTTCTTGTCCGCCCACTGCTGCAGGTCCTTAAAGCCGGTGGTCATTTCTTTGATCCCGGCCGACACCCCGGGTCCGAACAGCGTCCAGAAAGATTCGTAGGTGTCCTTGACGACCCGGTCCAGGGTCGCCAACTGCTTGCCGGCCGTGGCGTCCGCGGCCGCGGCGGCGCCGGCGTATCCGGCCGAGGCCCGCATGACTTCATTCAGCATGGCCTGGGCCCGCTCGACTTGGTTCAACTCTTCACCGGTCTTGCCGATGGCAGCCC
>JAKAGH010000190.1 GCA_021817645.1 Deltaproteobacteria bacterium | reverse complement strand
TGGGTCTGCCGGTTTCCTCCGAGATCCCCAAGGAAATCCTGGAACTTATGAGCCTCTTTCCCCAACCCACGCGCCAGATCCCGGCCGTGGAATACCTCCCCTTCCCCCGCCGGCCGAAGCCGTGAGTTTGAAAAACCGAAAACGGTATTTAAATGCGCCAATATCAGTTAGATGAAATCAGCCGGAAGGACATCCCCCGGGTCCGGGATTATCTCCAGGACCACGCCCAGGCTTCCAGTCTGGATGGCATCTGGTGGGTGGACCTTCCTGAAGACCTCTTCAGCCCCGAACAATTCGGCCACCCGCAATGCCGCCCCTTCCGTTTCGCCGTGGAACTGGGGGATGACTTCGTGCGCTTCGAATTCCTCATCCGCAGCGAGCAGACCATGCGTTGCGCCTGCATCGGCTACGCCACCCGCGGCCAAAGAAACTTCATCCTCGCCTTTGCCGACCGCCTGGTGGAGGATCTCGCTTTACGGACCTGAGTTCCCATCGATATTGCCGGGGCTGCGCCAGGAAGCGGCGGAGTTGGGGGTTTTATCCGGGCTTTTCCCGCCCGTTGGTGGAAAACCTGGCTTTAGGTTTTTTCTACTAAAATTTGCTTAAATTTTTCTGCCAAAATCCTCATTAATACCCGGTGATGCCTTCCCTGCGGTGTTGTCGCTGTTTAATCTAAATTTTATCGGTCCTAGGACTTCAGCCGATATATTTAAAGAGAAACCATGGAGAATGGCCGCGGTGTTACCGCGGCCTTTGTCTCTTGCCGTCGTTCTATGAGCTTACACGCGCAACAAATCCCTGCTCCGAAAAGCAGCCCTCCCGATAACGGGAGTGGCAACGTCCTCGATTTTCATCTGGATGCCAGCAAGATCCTCGCTCCGGCCGCGGGCGGCGAGAATGAGGCTTTTGCGCCTTTGCCCCTGCGTAATCTGGACGCGGGCACAAAAATACCTTTCAATGTCTTTATCAAATGCAAAACCCAGGACCAAGACCAGCCCCAGTTCATGCTCTGCTGCCCTAAGGGGCAGGTGTTCCTCCGGGACTGGCACCGCAAGCTGAAATCCCTCAAGGTGCCCTGGGTCTATTTCCCTCTCCAGGAAAATGAGGCAGTCCTGAACTACCTCCACTTCAACCTGCAAGATATCAACCCGCAGAATTGCTGCACTGATCCGGATAAGGCGGCCCTGATCCTGGATGCCATGCTCATCTGGATCCAGCATTTCTTCCTGGCGGAGAAATTCCGCACCGGCTCAAAGTTGAATATGGCCCTGGACTTCATCGACCTGTTATTTGCTTTTATCAAAGGCAGCAAAGCCTACCTGAGCTTCATTGTGGAAATCAAACACCACGATGAGGTCCTGTTTAAGCACAGTCTCAACGTCTGCACCATCAGTCTGGCCTTCATCAGCTACCTGGGGTTAACCGACCGAGAAGCCAGATTTTTCGGGGTGGGAGCGCTGTTGCACGACTTGGGAATGACCCAGGTGCCGCGTCCTGTCTTGCAAAAGCCCGGGCGCCTGGATGAAGCAGAGATGAAGCAGATTATGCGCCATCCCCTGCAAAGCTACTACATGTTGAAGCACCTATCAGGTATCCCCAAAGACCCCATTTTGATGGTGCAGCAGCACCATGAAAACGGCGACGGCTCCGGTTACCCCATGGGCCTGCCCGGAAGCTCCACGCATCCTTGGGCCAAAATCCTGCGGATCATCGACAGTTATGAGAGCGTCACTTCCGGACGTCCCTGGCGGCCGGCCAAGTCTCCCAAAGAAACCTTGTGGGATATGCGCCATGAATGGGAGAAGAGCCAGGTCTATGACCCGGCCCTTCTCCGGGCCTTCATTAAATTTTTAGGGGATGGGAATTGAGCCGGTCTAACCTCTGCACCGGAAAGATGGACCTCACGCAAAGACGCAAAGTAAGACTCAAAAAATAGAGTCAACGGCAATTTTCTCGCACTGAAATTCCTTTATAAACCAAGCGGTTCTTGTAGGGCAGGGACCTGCCCACCGATTCCTGATGATTAGATATTTATAATTTTGCGGATGGGCCGCTGGCCCAGGGATGACTGCTTCTTTATCTTCCTCTTGCCCTCTCTTCGAACCCTCCCTGATATGCATCTTTGCCTTTATTTGGGGATAGCCGCGGCTGGCGGGGCTTGGATCGCCATGACCACCGGGATGGTGAGGTCCAGGACCCCGGGGCCTTCGGCCTCCGCCAGCACTACCCGGATGGAAGTGATATTGACTGCGGGGAAATAGACCAGGCCGTCAGCGAACATCCCCCGGTTCAGAGGTTGCACCGGCAGCGTCTTGGCATAAAGCAACTGGCGGATTTTGGACTCCAATTGAGAGCGGCTGGCCGAGGAGCCGATCAACAGCCCCTCAGCCCCGCCAAAACCGGCGCCGATAGCCGCACCGGTGGCCGCCGCCCTCCCGCCCCCGCCAATACCCCCCACCGCCGCGCCCAGGCCGGCGCCCAGAGCCGCCCCCAGAATGGCTCCCGCCAACGCGCCCCGCGCGTATGCGGCAAAGGCCTCCGAAGCCACGATCGCGTCTCCGGCTTCCTTGGGGGTGTAGGGCTGGTAAGTGACCCCGGCCGCGTCGGTGCAGGTTATTTGCAGGGGGTTAATCATATAGGGGACGTCTGTATCACTGTTGAAGATCAACCGGGTGGGGCAGACCCCGGCCTTGAACCAATTGAAATCCGGTTTGCGGGGATGGGGGTCGCTGGGCTCCGCGTACACGTCCCGGTCGGGGTCAAAGGGCACCGCGGCCACTGTCACCCCGCCCACATTCACGGCATTGCGGTAGCTGGCCGCGGGCATCATCACCTTGGGCTTGGGCGGCTCCGGCGTAGCGCAGGAGGAGACCAGGGCGCTACCAAAAGTGACCAACACTAGCCAGACCAGACCATTTCGTTTCTTTGAATTCATCTCTTTCCTCACTCAGAGCTTCCCCCAAGTTTTAGTAATCAGTAATCAGTGATCGGTAATCAGTGATCAGTAAAAGATTAAACTCACTGAACACTTGATCACTGATTACCGATCACTGATCACTAAAAATACCCGCCATTTAAAAGATTACTGGCACGCTCCCCGACTAATACGGCGACAAAGTATATTTCTGCTCCCCCTTGGGTACATACCACTTGGTAAAGTTATAATCTATGCCCGCAGCCGCGGGTTTGATTCCCCGGAAACGCTTGGAAATGGCCGGCAGCGCGTCGGGCACGAAGAGAAAGGTATAGGGCTGGTCTTCGGCCAGGATTTCCTGAAGGCGGAAGTAAGCCTGACGCCGCTTTTCCTTATCAAAGGTATGGCGGCCCTCTTCCAGGAGCTTGTCCACTTCCGGGTTGTTATAATGGATGAAATTGAGCTCGCCGGGCTTGGTCTTGGTCGAACTCCAGATGTCGTACTGGTCCGGGTCCAGGCCGGTGTTCCAGCCCAGGAGCACGGCCTCAAATTGGCTCTTGTTAATAAATTCATTGATAAAAGTGGCCCACTCCACCGTGCGGATCTTCACCCGGATGCCGATCTCCTGGAGGCGGCGCTGGATGATCTCCCCGGTGCGCTGCCGCAGAGTATTGCCCTGGTTGGTGAGGATGGTGAATTCAAAGGGCTTGCCGTTCTTGGCGAAGACGCCGTCCGCGCCTTGCCGCCAGCCGGCTTCGTTTAACAGGGCCTTGGCCCGGTCTGGGTTGTAGCTGAACTTGGGCACATCGGGATTATAGAACCAGGCTCCCGGCTTGTAGGGGCCGTAGGCCTCCTGTCCCAGCCCCAGCAGCACCCCGTCGATGATCTCTTTCTTGTTGATGGCCAGAGTCAGGGCCTGGCGCACCCGCCGGTCCTTAAAGCGGGGATCCCTCTGGTTATATCCCAGATAGATGTAGGAGAAGGGGATGTACCGGTATTTATTATACATCCGGGCAAACTTGGGATACGCGGTCTGGCGGGTATATTGCAAGGGTTCCAGGCCCATACGGTCAATGTTGCCCGCCTTCAGCTCCAGGAACATGGTGGCCTGGTCCGGCTTGATCAGGTAGACATAGCCGTTCAGATAAACCCGGCCCTCAAAATAATCGGGGTTATAGGTGAGTGCGATCTTCTCTCCGGCCTTCCATTCCTGAAATTTATAGGGGCCGGTGCCGATGGGCCGCCGGGCCAGGGGCGACTTGGTGATGTCCTGGCCCTCCAGCAGGTGGCTGGGCAAGATGTTCAGGCTGGCCCAGCTCCCCAGGGCCGGAGCAAAGGGTTGGGGATAAGTCACCCTGAAGGTATAGTCATCCGGGGCCTCCGCCTTCTTGACCTGCAGGTAATCGCCGGAGTAGGCCGTGGGCGTCTTGGGGTCCACCATCACCCGGTAGGTGAAAAGCACGTCTTTGGCGGTGAAGGGCGCGCCGTCGTGCCACTTCACCCCCCGGCGCAGATGGAAGGTAATGGTCAGGCCGTCCGGGGAGACCTCCCAGGACTCCGCCAGGTCGCCGCGGAGGTTCAGGTCCCCGTCATATTTGATTAAGGCATTGTAAATCAGGGAAGCGATGCTGAGGGACGGGGCGTCCGAGGCCAGGGGGGGGATCAGGGTGCTGGCGTCGCCGATGGACGCGTCAATGAACAGGTCGCCGTAAGCCGGGCCGGTGTCCGGGCCGCCATAATCCGGCTCCTTTGCCGGGGAGCCGCAGCCCGCGGCTAAGAAGGCCAGCGCCAGAATAAAAAATAGCCAGGAACTCCGAACCTTTCCGCTGTAAGAACTACTAATCTTTATCAAGTTTTTCATTTTCCGGTAAGTCTCTCTGGGCGGTAGCACAGGCTTTCCCGCCTGTGTGGCGCAGGCTAAGCCTCCATGGACCACAAAGGTCCGTCACCGCGTATTAGAATCTATTTCAAAACCTATCTCAGGTCGAAAGTTCGTTCACAGTCAGGAAAAATCCCGGGAACGGAAGTTTTAAAGTCCCCCTTTCCTAAAGGGGGATTTAGGGGGATTATCGGGCGCTTACGTAATCCCCCCCTCCCCCCCTTTAGAAAAGGGGGGAGGATTCCTCCCGAGTTAAACCTTCTTGGTTGATCCAAACAGGCTTCAATAATCGGTTTTGAAAGGGCTTATAGAAAAATCCCCCCTGCCCTTTTTCCCGAAGGGGGGTTTAGGGGATTTTTGGATTTCGTGGCAAAGTCTGCAACTGCCCCCAAATGCCACGTGCCGGACTGATCTCCGAGTCGGGATAGTCTTCACTTTTTCTTTTCTCTTGCGCGAAACGGCGGTTTTAGATAAATTTTCAACAGTCGGGACGTGGCTCAGCCTGGTAGAGCACAGCGTTCGGGACGCTGGGGTCGCTGGTTCAAATCCAGTCGTCCCGACCATCTTTCCCTTCCCGCCTTCGCCGCAACGGCCCTTGCCTCCAATTATATTGGACCGCGCCGGGAATAGCTATGTTAGCCCCCTCTCAGGGTGGACGCGCCGGTTTCTAACGGCACGAGAGACTCTGCTTGAATATTGTCCCGGGAGTATCTCAGATCTCATTGGCGAAAATTCGACCCTGGCGCCCAGGTCACCACCTCTGAAGCTACTAGCCTGGGAGGTGTTGGGCACCGTAAATTACTTCTCCTGGCTGACTTTCTCCTCAGCTGGAGATTTCCGAATTTCTTGGCTCTTTGGCTCCCAAACTTTAGCCCGGGCCTCCGGCATCCAGGTGGCTACCTCCGGCAAATCCGCGGTGTTCCAGCCCCCGCCCAGGGCCTTGATCAAGAGCACGCTGGCGCTCAAGCGGTTGCCCAGAACGGTGACCGCGGTCCTTTCGTTGTTCCGGGCGTTGGTCACCACCACCAGGAGGTCCAGCGTGCTGATGGTCCCGGCCTGATACTGGTTGGTGCTTAAAGTGACGGAAAGTCTGGCGGCCTTGACCGCCTCATCCTGCACCTTCTGCTCCTGCTCCAGAATCCGCAGGGCTGCGAGATTGTCTTCCACCTCCTGAAAGCCGGTGAGCACGGTCTGGCGATAAGCGGCGACAGTGCTGTCATAGGCCGCCCGGGCCGCGTCGGTCTGGGCTACCAGCGCCCCGCCTTGGAAGATGGTCTGGGCCGCAGCCGCGCCCAGGGACCAGAAGCGGCTGGGCCAGGTAAACCAGAGGGGCGTGGTGGAGGCCTCAAATCCTCCCGTGGCGCTGAGGGTAACCGTGGGATAATAGGCGGCGATGGCTACGCCGATCTGGGCGTTGGCCGCGGCCATGGTCCTTTCGGCCGCGGCGATGTCAGGGCGGCGTTCCAGGAGTTCCGAGGGCACCCCCGCGGGAATGGGCGGGACGCTCAGGTTCGTCTGCGCCTTAGGAATGGAA
>JAKAGH010000189.1 GCA_021817645.1 Deltaproteobacteria bacterium | reverse complement strand
CCAGGGGCTGGTGGACCAATTCCAACAGATGAAGGATTCCGTCTCCGGCGTCTCCCTGGATGATGAGTTGACTAACCTCATCAAATATCAACGGGCTTATCAGGCTGCGGCCAAAATGGTGACCACGGCCGACGAAATGCTGCAGACCCTGCTAACTCTGAAGCAATGAGGATAGAATGATGATGCGCGTCTCCATGCCCACTCTTTACGGGAATATCCAATCGCAATTGCAGAGATTGACCTCCCAGCTGCAATACACTAATGCCCAAATCTCCACCGGCCGCAAGTATCAGCAGATCAGCGACAATCCGGTGGCTGTCGGGTCCCTGATGGGCATGAATGAGGAATCGTCCCAGATAACTCAATACCAGAGCAACCTGAAAACCGCCAATTCCTGGCTGTCGGCCACGGAATCGACCCTGTCCAACATCAACACCTTGGTCAAATCCACGACGTCGTTGGCCGAGCAGATGGCCACCGGCACTTACACGGCCCAGCAGCGCGCAGCCGCGGCCCAGCAAGTGCAGCAGTATATGGATGAATTTGTGCAGATGGGCAATACCCGCTATCAGGGACATTATATTTTGAGCGGCTATAAGATTGACACGGAACCTTTCGCAGCCGGATCTTTCTCCATCAAGCCGGCGCAGATGAACCTGCAACCCACCTCCGACGGCGCGGCCACTTCCTCCGGCTATTATACCGGCACGAGTCCTGCTACTTATTTGGTGAGGATCGCCACCGGGGGACCCACCGGAGGAGCCACCCCGGCCACCTACCAGGTTTCCGAGGACGGGGGCCAGACCTGGTCAGCCGCCAGCGATACCGCGGTCGGTCCAGTGGCCATCGGCTCCGACGGCGTCAAGGTCTCTTTCAGCGCCGCCAGCATCAACTGGGTGGCAGGAGATGAATTTACCGTTTCCGTCCCCTTTACAGGCGGAGCTTTTGCCGTTCAGCAGCCGCAGATGGACCTGCAAAGCGGCTCCACCGGCGCAGCGGCTTTTAATAATAACCCTTCTTATACCGGCACTAGCTCCACCACCTATATAGTGGATATCGTCAGCGGAGGGGCGACGGGCACGGCCACTTACCGGGTTTCCCAGGATGGAGGTCAAACCTGGACCAATGCCGCCACCACCGTGTCAGGGGGGCTCACGTCCATCGGGTCCCAGGGCGTGCAGGTCGATCTTGGCGGCAACTGGGTGACCGGAGACCGCTTTACTATTTCCGTGAATAAACCGATAATCTATCAAGGTGATGATAATACCCTGGAACTGGGGATCGGCCGGAACAGCACTATGGGCGTGAGCCAGGTGGGAAGCGACGTGGTGGGCGGCACCGGCGGCGCCAATGATCTCTTTCAGATCATGTTCAACTTAAAAAGCAATCTGGAGGCCAACGACGCCTCCGGGGTCGGGGCCCGCCTGCAAGAGTTGCAGAATTATCAGGCGCACCTGCTTTCCTCGCTGTCGGGATTGGGGGCCGGGCTCAACCGGGTGACTGCGAAGCAGAACGCTTACGATACGTTGAACGAGCAACTCACCAAAGATATTGCAACTACGGGAGATACTGACCTGGTGGCGGCCGCCACCACGCTGGCGACCCAGCAACTGGCGTATCAGGCGGCCTTACAGTCCTCCTCCAAGGTCATGAGCTTGAGTCTGGTGGACTATCTCCCAAGCTAAAAAATTGAGAAAAATTCTTCTCCACCCCAAAGAGGGGTAGGGATTGGCAGGGGATTCGGGTATAATGCTGGCATCAAAGGCTCCCCTCCCACCGGGTGGAGGCGGTTATTGCGGCCCAGAATAAACAGGCAGGGAAGCCCGGGGGTTTCCAGGAAGAAGCTGCGGCAACCCCTAAACAACCAGGAAGGTTGATTTGCTAATTCTTACCCGCAAGATCGGCGAAGGCATAATTCTTGGAGATGATATCCGCATCTCCATTATGGAAATCCGGGGAAAACAGATCCGGATCGGTATCGAGGCCCCGACGGACGTGGTGGTCTTGCGGGAAGAAATCTACCAGCGCATCCAGGAGGAAAACCTCCGGGCCGCTGGCGTGAGAGATGTGGATCTAACAGAAATCACCAAAATCTGGAAGCAGAAGAAGGATTAATGGCCCCAGACCCGCAAAAAACTCCGGCTGAACCCGTCTCGGCCACCATCGCCACCAAGAACTTTGGCAATATCGTGGTGCGGGAAGATCAGATCATTACCTTCAGCCCCGGGCTGTTAGGGTTTTCCGAGTTCCACCGCTATGTCCTCATCGAGCATGGTCAGGAATCTCCTTTCTTCTGGCTCCAGTCTTTGGAAAAGGCGGACCTGGCCTTTGTGGTCATGGACCCGGTCATGGTCCTGCCCGAATATAAGATCGGCCCCCTCAACGGCATCCAAAAGGAACTGGGGGTAAAAAGCCTCCAGGACCTGAAGGTCCTGGTGATCCTGACCATTCCTCCGGGCAATCCCCAGGAAATGACCGCCAACCTGATGGGGCCCTTGCTCATCAATCTGGTGAACCGCCGGGGCAAACAAACGGTCCTGGAAGGCTCCCCCTATTCCCACAAGCACCGGGTTCTGCCGGGCTAATCACCGCTTAATTCCACCACCCTATTTTGAGATGGGCGCCATGATTCGCACTCTTTAATGGTGAAAATGATAACGGACCCAGCAAAACGAGTTTTTTTCCGGTCCCCGATAAATTAAATTGACATTCCCTTCAGTGGGCCTATATTATAGGCGTGAAAGGAGTTTAGTGGCTTTTTCTCGTTTACTCCGCTGGGGGGGAGGAAAGCCGGGTATCAACCTTTGCATAGAGGAGGAAGGAGAGTATGCGTTCAAAAGTGGTGGTAGGGTTGATTTTGGCTTTGGTGGCCGTGGGTTTGGTTGCGGGCTTCGCCATGGCGCAGGCAAAAGGCGCGGGCGCCAAGTTGCTCTGTGTTTCTAAAAAGGAGCTCAAAGGTGAAGAGACTGTGGCTTCCTGCCTCGCCAAGGGCGAGCGGTTCGCCATTGTGGATCAGTATGGTATCGTTCACATCCTGACTCCGGAAGAAGTGGAGCTGACCAAGGCCTTTAATCCCAAAGCTTTTGAGACTCGGGCTTTCGGCATGAAGTATCAGAAACTGGCTCCGCCGCTACCGACTCTGCCGGTCAGCCCGGAAGTGCAGTAAGCCGGTCTTTCCCGGAAGGGAAATCCGCAGCAAGATTTGCTTCAGAAAATGTGACAAGCCCTCAAAGCCTGCTTTGAGGGCTTTTTTTATCGCTCCCGGTTGCCGGGGGCACCCAGGGCGGACACCTGGGTCCGCCCCACAAAACCGCGCCCCTCCCCTCCTATTTTCACCGCGGCCTCTTGCGGTAGTCTGCCAGGCTCCGATTGGCCGTTCTAACGTGTCGGAAATTCCAATAATTTGCTGAGATTTTATTTTCCTTGGGCCGGGTATTTGTGCTAATATGTACATGCTTAAGGTGGAGAAGGTTCATCAATAACCACAACTCCTCACGAACAAAGCCGAAATATGGCTGCTGTTCCGGGAAGACCTGCCGCATGCCGGCGCCTCACCCACCTTTCAGCTTGCGCCGGGAAGATTTTTCCTCGCAGATTTCGCAACCAAATTCAGCCCTTTTTCGTCTCAGAATGTACGGTTTCCCGATTTCAAGATGGAGGTAACCACGGCATGAGTAAGGCAACCCTCAACCTTGATGGGATGACGGTAGAAATTCAGCCCGGTCAGACCATTTTAGAAGTGGCCCGGAGCCACGGAATCTTTACCATCCCCACCCTGTGCTTCTTGAAAGATACTACTGCCACGGGTTCGTGCCGGATGTGCATGGTGGAGGTGGAAAAAGCCCGGACCCTGTTGCCCGCCTGCGCCACTGTCTCCGCCCCGGGCATGGTCATCAAAACCGAATCGGCCCGCATCGATGCCGCCCGCAAGATGGTCCTGGAACTGATCCTCAGTTCCGGCAACCATAACTGCCTGGTCTGCGAGGCCAACGGCGAGTGCGAACTCCAGGCCCTGGCTTACCGCTACCAGGTGCCCACCCCCGGCTTCGCCAACCCCCCGGCCACCAAATATTATTACGAAGACGACAACAGCATGATTGTCCGGGATTTTTCCAAGTGCATCATGTGCGGCCGCTGCGTGCGCGGCTGCAATGAGCGCCAGGTCAATCAGGCCATCAGCATCGGCTATCGCGGCAGCCATAACAAGATCGTGGCCAAGGCCGATTATTCTTATATCAACTCCGATTGCGTCTTCTGCGGGGAATGCGTGCAGTCCTGCCCCGTGGGCGCCCTGCTGGATAAAAACGCCATGCATCAGGGCCGCTCCTGGGAGCGCCACCACGTCCGCACCACCTGTCCCTATTGCGGCGTCGGCTGCCAGATCGACCTTCACGTCAAGGGCGGCCAGATAGTTAAAGCCATGGGCGCCCACTCCCTCCCTAACGAAGGCCGCCTCTGCGTCAAGGGCCGCTTCGGCCTGGGGTTTGTGCAGCACCCGGATCGCCTGCAGACGCCGTTGCTGCGCAAGCAGAAAGGCGGGGAACTGCAGGAAGCCACCTGGGATGAGGCCCTGGACTTCGTGGCCGCCCGCCTGCAGGAAGTCAAAGAAAAGCACGGGCCCGAAAAGATCGGCGGCTGGTGTTCGGCCCGGGCCACCAACGAAGAAAACTACCTCATGCAAAAACTGATGCGCGCGGCGATCGGTAGTAACCATGTCGATCACTGCGCCCGTCTCTGACACAGCTCCACCGTGGCCGGGCTGGCCGCGTCTTTCGGTTCTGGAGCTATGACCAATTCCATCGGCGAGTTGGAAGACTCCGATTGCCTCCTGGTGATCGGCTCCAACACCAACGAAAACCATCCGGTGATCGCGGCCCGCATCAAGCGGGCGGCGCGCCTGAAAAATAAAGACCTGATTGTGGTCGATCCCCGCAAACAGGACCTGGTGAAATTCTCCCGCCTCTGGCTGCGGCAGTTCCCGGGCACCGACATCGCCCTGGTCAACGCCATGATGAATCTCATCATCCAGGAAAACCTGTATGACGCCGCCTATGTGGCCGAGCGCACCGAGAACTTCGAGGCTTTGAAAGAGACGGTGGCCAAGTACACGCCCGAATACGCGGAGAAGATCACCGGGGTCCCCGCCGCCCAGATAATCGAAGCAGCCCGCATGTACGCCAAGGCCAAAGCCGGCACTATTGTTTACTGCATGGGCATCACCCAGCACACCGTAGGCACGGATAACGTCAAGACTCTGGCCAACCTGGCCATGCTCTGCGGCAACGTGGGCATCGAAGGCGGCGGCGTCAACCCCCTGCGGGGCCAGAACAACGTCCAGGGCGCCTGCGACATGGGCGGCCTGCCCAATGTCTTCTCCGGCTATCAGGCCGTCACCGACCCCGCCAACCGGGAGAAGATGGCAAAGGCCTGGGGCGTGGACAACCTCCCCGACTGGGTGGGCATGACCATGACCGACATGCTGCCGGCCATCTCCAAGGGCGGCATCAAGGCCCTGTATATCATGGGGGAAAACCCCGCCCTCACCGACCCCGATGCCGACCATGCCATCAAGGCCATGCAGCAATTGGACCTCCTGGTAGTACAAGACATCTTCCTGACCGAGACCGGCAAACTGGCCGACGTGGTGCTGCCGGCTTCGTCTTTCGCGGAAAAGGACGGCACCTTCTCCAACACCGAGCGCCGGGTCTCCCGGGTGCGCCAGGCCATTCATCCGGTGGGCCAGTCCAAACCCGACTGGAAGATCGTCTGCGAGATCAGCAATCGCCTGGGTTACCCCATGAACTACGCCAATCCGGAAGCGGTCTTCGAAGAGATTCGCAAATTAACGCCCGCATATGCCGGGATATCCTATAAACGTCTGGATAGCGGCGGCCTGCAATGGCCCTGCCCCAACGAGGAGCACCCCGGCACCGTTTATCTCCACAAGGACCGGTTCGCCAAGGGCAAAGGCACCTTCTTTGCCATTGACCACAAAGACCCGGCGGAGATGCCCGATGCCGAGTACCCGCTCTATCTCACCACCGGGCGCCTCCTCTATCAGTACCATTCCGGCACCATGAGCCGCCGAGCCGCGGGGTTGACGGAAAAGGCCCCGGAATGCCTGGTGGAGCTGTCCCCGGAAGATGCGGCCAAATACGGGGTGGCCAGCGGCGACCAGTTGCGGGTCCGCACCCGCCGCGGCCAGATCACCGCCAAGGCCCACATCTCCCACAAGGCCGTGCCCGGCACCATCTTTATTCCCTTCCATTTCGCCGAAGCCTCGGCCAATAAACTGACCAACGCCGCGCTGGATCCGGTCTCCAAGATTCCGGAATACAAGGTTTGTGCGGTCCAAATCGAGAAAGCGTAAGGAGGCCGGACATGACTGCTCATTCAGGAT
>JAKAGH010000188.1 GCA_021817645.1 Deltaproteobacteria bacterium | reverse complement strand
CAGAAGTTTGCCCTCGGTTTGGCCCTGCTCGATTGCTGCCAGGATCTTCCGATGCTGTTCCTCAGAGATCACCGCGGCCACGGGAAAATTCCCCTCCGCGGGCCCCACCTGTAAATCTTTGGTTGCGGCCACCAGCTTTTCCAGCAAAGAGTCGTAAACTTCCCCGGTGACAATGAGCCGGGAGGCCGCGGAGCATTTCTGCCCCTGGAACCCGAACGCGCTTTTGACCACCGCGGTGGCGGCCGCGTCCAGGTCCGCAGTCTCATCCACGACCATGGCGTCTTTGCCCCCCATTTCCAGGAAGACCCTTTTGAGCCAATGCTGGCCGGGATTGATTTGCGCGGCCCGGACCCCGATTCTGATCCCCACTTCCTTCGACCCGGTGAAGTTGATGAAGCGGCAGCGGGGATGATCCACCAGATAATCTCCCATGCGGCCGCCGGTCCCCGGCAGGAAATTAATTACCCCGCCAGGGATGCCGGCCGCGGCTACCGCGTCCATAAAGGCCGCGGCAATCATGGGGGTATTGGACGCGGGTTTGAGGACAACGGTGTTGCCTGCGGCCACCGGCCCCATGGTCATGCCCACCAGGATCGCCAGGGGGAAATTCCAGGGACTGATGACCGCGCCCGCGCCCAGGGGCTGCAACCAGGACTGGTTGATTTCCCCGGGCCAGGGTATGACCGGCACAGGCCGGGCCAGTTCCAGGGCCTGCCGGGCGTAATACTCGCAGAAGTCGATGGCTTCGGCCACGTCCGCATCGGCCTCGACCCAGTTCTTCGAGGCCTCCAGGGTCTCCAGAGCCGCCAGCTCGAGCTTCCGGCGGCGCAGCTCCGCGGCCAGCTTGACCGTGGCCGCGGCCCGTGCCGCCGCGGGCCGGGCCGCCCAGTCCGGGAAGGCCCTCCAGGCCGCGTCCCAGGCCAGATCAACCTCGGGCGCACCCGCCGCGGCCGCAGTGCCCACTATCTCCTCGGGTCTGGCGGGATTGAGACTGGCGATCCTCTGGCCGGTATCCACCTCCCGGCCGCCGATGATCAAAGGCTTAAGGCTGCCAAAGCCGCGGCGCGCCGCAGCCAGGGCCAGGCGGTAGGCCGCGGCCTGTTCCGGATCGGAGAAATCGCTTAGAGGTTCATTTTGGAATGGCGCTAACATTGCCCGCTCCTTTTCCCACCTGTCTTCGAAAAGTTCCAAGTTCCAAGTTCCAGGTTCCAAGTTAAAAGAATACCCAGCAGGAACTTTTCATAATTTATGGGTGGGCCGAAGGCCCATGAGTGACTGCCTTTAAGGTTCAAGGTTAGGACCAGGGGCTTTGAACTTTTCATGGTCTGTGGGTGCTCCGCTCCGACGGCCCATAAGAAACTGTGCTGAAAAGTCATTCCTGGTGGCGCAGGCGTCTCGCCTGCGCAGATATAGGCGTCCGAGACGCCCGCCCTACCAAAGAGAACTCAAATCACGAATTCCTCCCGAGGCACGGCCCGGTGCTGCAAGCCTAGGTCGGCCACCCGGAACTGCACGCCATCACCGAGTTCCACAGACTCCAGTCCGGCGAACCGGGCGACCACAATCCGGCCCAGGGAATCCGCCTTCATCACCCCGCTGCCGCTGCTGCCGCCGATCACCAGGGCTCCCGCCAGGCGCTCCACGAAAGGCGTGCGGTCCGGCAGGTGCTCGTCGTAGTGCCCGGCCCAAGACCGGGTGGGCGCCAGCCCTTGGAACACCGGGAAATACTGCGCCACTTGGGGACGGATGCGATTTTTATAAAAATCGGCCTCTGCCCGCGGCGGTTCCTCCAATCCCGGGGCTTGATCCGGATTGGCAAAGCCCAGGATGAAGGAGGCCAGGGCCGGCCGGAGGTACGCCTCCCCTGGCAGGATGGTAAAGGGCAGCAGGTTATGGTCGTTGAATCCGGGGGCCGCCAGCAGTCGGGCCAGGGGGCCTTCTTTGGCGGGAATCGAGAACAACTGCCTTTTCCTGGGAACCAGGGGCACTTCCAGCCCGGCCAACCCCAGGGTCAGGCCGGTCCAGGCGCCCGCGGCGATAATGACCGCGTCTCCCAAAATTTCCTCTATCCCCAACCGGATGCCGTTGATCCGCGCCTCGGCGTCCCGGGTGAAACCGGTGACCTCGGAGTGATAGCGGATGCGCCCGCCCAGGCGGAGGACCTCCTGCTCATAGAATCTGGTGAGGCGGGCGGGATCGAGGATGCCGCAGTTGACCCCCAGGATGCCCCGGCTGAGGTCCAGGGGGCGCAGCTCCGGCAGCCGGAAAATCAAATCCCGGGTTTCCAGGGTTTGGAATTTCACCCCGGCCCGGGCCAGGTCCTCCAGGGCCCGGCCCCACCCGGCCATCTGCTCTGCCGTCGCCAGCCAGAGGTAGCCGATTTTTTTCAGGCCCAGGGGGTGGGACTCTTGTTGCAGGCGTTCATAAAAAGCGATGGCAGCCTGGCTGAGGTGACGATTCACCGGGGAGGAGAACATATCCCGAAAAGCCGCGGCGCTTTTGGCCGTGTCGCCCAGGCCCGGGCCCGCCAGCCGCTCCACCACCAGGAGATCGAGGCCCGGGTGGTTTTGCAGCAGATGATAAGCGCTGGCCAGACCCAGGATGCCGGCCCCGACGATGATGGCCTGATGGCCCTCAGTCATTTGCAGACCCTCCGGCATTGACTTCCATACCAAGACAATTAAGCATTCCACCGGCCCGACGCCAGAGCGGGAAACCGGATTAGACCTGGGAGGGCAAAGAATTTCTGGAAGCTTATTTTTGAGCACCAGGGTGGTGTAATCCTTGGATCATCGTCTTGAGATGATTTCGCCACCCCCACCCCGACCCTCCCCCCTCGAAGGGCTTATCATTACCCACAAGTCATTAAGTAGTTGATTCAGAGGCGTATTGGTGGCGCAGGCTTTCCAGCCTGCGCAGGTTCTTCCGGCGCAGCTTGGAAAGGCTGCGCCACCAGTTATAGCGATTGCCAAAAGTTTTTACCGATTGGAAATCATGGCAGGGGCGCAGATTGCTGTGCCCCTACGAAACGAAAAAACTTTTGACAATGGCTATATAAAAACTTGTGGGTAATGATGAGCTTCCAAGGGGGAGGGGGTTTTTTCTCCTACGAATCTTTTAAATCAGGGGAGGCTTTTTTTAGAAGCTAAAGCAATAAGCATATTGCTGCTGCATATTATTGCTATAATTTGCAGCAGGGGGCGCTAGACGGCGATGCTCAAAAAAGTCATCATCATGGGTGCGGCAGGCAGGGATTTTCACAATTTCCAGCTGTTATTCAAGGATAATCCCGATTACCGGGTGCTGGCCTTTACGGCCGCCCAGATTCCCCTGGTGCACAATCGCATCTATCCCCCCGCATTGGCCGGCGCCCTCTATCCGGATGGCATCCCTTTTTACCCGGAGGAAGAGTTGGCCAGCCTGATCCGGACGCATCAGGCCGACCTAGTGGTCTTTTCTTACAGTGACGTCGCCCACGTGGACGTAATGCATAAGGCCTCTCTGGTGATGGCCGCGGGGGCCGATTTTTGGCTTCCCGGCGCGGCCCGGACCATGCTGGCGGCCGCCAAGCCGGTAATTGCGGTCTGTGCGGTGCGCACCGGCTGCGGCAAATCCCAGACTACCCGGAAGATCTGCGAAATTTTGCGGAGCCTGGGGAAAAAGCCGGTGGTGGTGCGCCACCCCATGCCCTACGGCGACCTCAAGCAGCAGGTGGTGCAACGCTTTGCCGCGTTTGAGGATTTTTCCCGGCAGCAGTTGACCATTGAGGAACGGGAGGAATATGAGCCCCTGGTGGACCAGGGCATCGTGGTCTATGGCGGCGTTGATTACCGGCAAATCCTGGCCCAGGCGGAGCAGGAGGCCGACGTCATCGTCTGGGACGGCGGCAATAACGACACGCCTTTCTTTAAACCCGACCTGATGGTGGTGCTCTTCGACCCCTTAAGACCGGGGCATGAATTGTCGTATTATGCCGGGGAGACCAATATGCTTCTGGCCGACATCGCCATCATCAACAAGGTGGATGACGCCAGGCCGGAAAATATCGAGGCCGTGCGCCAAAATATTAAGACATTCAATCCCCGGGCCGACATAGTCCTGGCCACCTCCCCGGTGCTGGTCAAGGACCCGGAGCGGATTCAAGGGAAAACGGTGATGGTGATGGAAGACGGACCCACCCTGACCCACGGGGGCATGGCCTATGGGGCCGGGTATCTGGCCGCGGAACGCTTCGGCGCCGCGCATATTGTCGACCCCCGGGCCTGTGCCGTGGGCACGCTCCAGGCGGTTTACGCGGCCTATCCTCATATCGGCCGGGTGCTGCCGGCCATGGGCTACAGCCCGGAACAGATCCGGGACCTGGAGGCCACCATCAACAACTGCGGCTGTGACCTGGTCCTCTATTCCACCCCCATTCATTTGCGCCGCCTGCTGTCCCTGGATAAACCCACGATCCGGGTGCGCTACGAATATCAGGATTACGGCGAGCCGACCCTGCAAAAAGTACTGGAGAAGAAAATGGAGGCGGGGGCGCGGTTTTAATATTCGTTAAGATTATTTAATTGAAGATAATGGCAAGTAATGTGGCAATAAAAACATATGTCTATATTACTGAAAAAATAACATATCCGTCAGATTGGTTGACAAATTCAAAAAATATGTGCTATCATTCCGTCCACGTGACAAGAAGGCTAAAAAAGAGGAAACTTTCCGAGGTTAAACCCGGGAAAAACGGTCAACAAAATGGTTTTTAACCTCGCTTGGCAAAGGCTTCCCGCATTGATGCTTGGTAAAAAACGATGAAAGTCATGATTACAGGCGCGTCGGGAACTATCGGCCGAATACTAACAAAGTCATTAATAAATGAATATTCATTAATATTGGTAGATATTAAATCACCAGACGAAGTTAATGACAACGATTTCCAGAGTATAGCATATCATCATCCCTTTGTGAAGGGTGATATTTCAGAAAAATCAATTATTGATAATATTTTTAATGAATATAAACCAGATATTGTTATTCATTTGGCTGCTGTTCTTGGAAAAAATACTGATTGGAATGAGATAGTCCGTATTAATATAATTGGGGCAATTAATATTTTGGAAATTTCATTATTGCATAAAGTAGAGCGTGTACTTTATGCAAGCTCAAATAATGTCTATGGAGGATATGAAGACGAAGCGATAAAGAATGGAAAACCATTATATTTTCAAGAAAATCCTACAATGATGAAAGAAGATACTACACCACGCCCAGACTCTAGATACGCCGTAGCAAAATTGATGATCGAGGAATATGCTAAATATCTATCTAAGTGGTATAGACTAAGAACTTTTGGTCTTCGTATTGGAACTGTAAGAGAAATAGATAATCCTAATCTTCAATTGAATGAAAGTGATTTAATTCCCAGATTTAAGAAAACATGGTTATCACATAATGATCTGATACAAATAGTTAAATTATGCCTCAAATCAAATATTGACCATGGATTATATAATGCAATTTCAGGACTTCCAGGAGCCCCTGGTGTTTTTATTGATATTACTAAAGCTATTATCGAATTAGGATACAGGCCGGAGGGATTTAATGGAAAAATTTGACGATTTTATTTTAGAAGATTATAAAGCGGCGTGGAAATATATTATACACACATATAATATGAGCGATAAGATGATGGGTTATGCTTTCTCAATTATTGCAATAATAATTGCATTGGCCAGCAAAGTAGTTATAAATGGTAATGCAGCAAATACATGCCGTTCAATAATTATTTTTCCTGATCCATCCACGAATGCCGGTGAATCTACTATGCTTAGCTTAATTTTTTTGGGATCATTCTTGGCTGGATTACTTATTCATGCTTTTATTGTTTCCCAACGTGCTATTATAGATCGCGAAGTATCCAGAATTAAGGAAATTAGAAATTATTTTTTATCAAAACCAAACATTTCTGAAAAGATTAGAAAGAAATTATCCTTTGACGTCAAACAAGGATCAAAAGACATAATAGCCCAGCTTCGCCTTTCAATACCAATTATAGTGAATAGTTTTTCATTTACACTGTTTCTTATTTATTATAAATTTCATTTATTATGGGGTAATAATTATTGTATTATTATATTTGTATCAATTGGCATAATTTTATATTATCTAATAAACACTATTTTCTTAAAATATATTGAGTCATCGGTTATTGGTAAAAAATAAGTTAAAAAGAAATTTTAAAGGGAAGATAGAGCTGAACATGATTCGCCATGCCACCAAGAAATAACTGGCGGATCTTTTGGCTACTGTCAGGTAATCCTTTTAGCAGGTTGTTGAAAAACTCATTTGTTTATGACCCTTAAATAAGGCTGTCCATAATAGCGAAAAGGTGCTATAGTCAACGATAACAATATGTTATCCG
>JAKAGH010000187.1 GCA_021817645.1 Deltaproteobacteria bacterium | reverse complement strand
CCAGACCGTGGAACTGGCCCCGGCCCAGCGGGTGAATGTCTACCTCCAGGAAATGGGGCGGGCCGATGAAGTAGCCATCGAGTCCGGACCGCCGGCAAGGTAGGATGGTAATTTCCCCGCGGTTTTTCTGAAAAGATGGGCCTCACGCCCAGACGCCAAGGCGCAAAGTAAGACGCGAAGATCTTATGGCACGACAGAAAAAAACTTCAGCCGCGGCCTCGAGCCTGCCGCCGCTGACTACAGACCAGGCGGCCGCGCTCCAGGACCTGGCCGGGCAACTGGCCGCAGCCCTGGAAGCTGACCGGGACCTGGAAACCCTGAAGGAACTATCCACCGGCCGGACCGGGGACCAGACCTTTGATCTGCACCTGATCAAGGCCCTGGGCAGCCTGGCCCATCCCGGGGTTCCCGGGCTACTAGCCGCGCTTTTTGGTGCCGGTGCTGATAAATCCCGGCGCAAGGCCCTGAAAAGGGCGTTTCATCTGCTGAAAACCCGGGGAGTGCCGGTCCCGGACGACCTCTTGCCCCGGGAGGAGGCTGCGCCTCTTAAGACCCCGGGCCGGGGTCTGGCCTATGTCTCCCAGGTATTGGGCAACGGCGAACGCTACGTCGTCCTGGAAGGCCCCAAGGAGGCCCTGGGCGGCAACTTCCTGGTGGTCCGGGTCAGCGACCAGGAAGGTATTCAGGAATGCCATGTCTTGTCCCTCAAGAGCAGGCAGCGCCAGGAATTCTGGGGCCACTTCCGGGAGCAGGGGCTGACGGAGTGGGCCACTCCCCCTGCGGCTTACGCGGTGAGCCTGCTGGCAGAAGCCGACGGGCTTAACCCCACCGCGGCAGGCGGCAGCCGTTACCGCTCCTTGAAGCCGCGGATCTGGCAGGAGTGGGGCCGGCCCGAGGAAGCCCCGGATTTGGCAGCCCTCCTGCCCCATCTGGAGCCCCCGGAGCAGAGCCGCCTTCTGGACCAGAGCAAAAACCTGGCTGGGAACCCCCTGTTCCACTCCTGGATGCCGGGGTTGGATGAACTCACCCCCTGGTTGAACAAGATCCGGGAAATCCAGGAAAGCCCTCTGGTCCTTTCCGACCAGCAGCGCCAGTCCAGGGTGGATGACGTGGTGCAGGAAGCAGTCGGCGCCCTTTACGCCCCGGAGAACCGTGGTTTATGGCGCAGCCGTCTCCTGGCCATGGCTTATTTTCTGGAACTCCGGGGCCAGTCAGCAGAGGCCCGCCTGGCCCAGGCCGCAGCCCAGGACCTGGCCGCGCCCCCCCGGGGCCCCGTGGCCGGGGAGAACCCCTTCCTCCAGGAGCTGGTCTGGCAGAGCCTCAGGCTGGCCTGGGAATTTCTGGAAAAAACTCAGAAAGAAGCCACCACCTCCTCCCCTCTGCTGGCCCCGTCCACGGAAAACTTGCTCATCCGGAGGTGATCATGCTCCAGACCCTGTCCGTGCGCACCAACACCCGCATCGAATTGTTGGACCTGACCTCCCAGGTGCAAGAAGTGGTGTCCCAGAGCGGCGTGACCGAGGGCCTGTGCCACGTCTTCGTGCCCCATACCACCGCCGCGGTGACCATCAATGAGAACGCGGACCCCGCGGTAAAGGCCGACATCCTCATGGTCATGAATAAACTCATCAGCGAGCAGGAGCCCTACCGCCACCAGGAAGGCAATTCTCCGGCCCATGTCAAGGCCTCCCTCATCGGCCCCCAGATTACGGTGTTCGTGACCAAGGGCCGGTTGGCGCTGGGCACCTGGCAGGGCATCTATTTCTGCGAATTCGACGGGCCGCGCTCCCGGCGGCTGTTGGTGAAGGTGGTCGAGGGGTGAGGGAAGGTTTTCTGTTTTCTGTTTTCTGTTTTCTATTCCCCCCTTTTCTAAAGGGGGAGCAGGGGGATTGAGTAAGCGCCCGATAATCCCCCTAAATCCCCCTTTAGAAAAGGGGGACTTTAAAACATCCGTTCCCAAAATTCTTGACAGTAACAAACATATTTGTGGTCTATAAGCAGGTTAGATAGTTTCTAGTTACAAATAGTTGGATAGATAATTTTTCTCTGCGCCAACGCCTCTGGAGTGATTTTTTTTCACCTTTGAGATGCAGGTAACGCAGAGAGAGATAGAGGATGACCCAGACGACCCAAGTTAGCAAATCCAACTGGTTCCAACAGAACCCCAAGAAGACCCTGGCGGTGATCACCGTCCTGGCCATTCTCCTCATCGTGGTCGCCGCAGAAAAAATCCTGCAATTTTATAACCACCGCCACGGCGTCTTTCTGGAAACCGAACCCCGGTATATCCGGTTGAAAGAATACCGGCCCCATTCCCGGATTCTCCTGCCCTTTCCCCGGGGCCACCTCCCTTACACGGATAATGTCTTTACCAAAAAATATCCGATAGACGTGGACCGGGACGGGTTCATCAAGCCCTCCAGAAAATACGCCCACCCCGACCTGAGTGTGGTCTTTCTGGGCGGTTCCACCACCGAATGCATGTTCGTGGATGAGGAAAACCGTTTCCCTTACGTGGCGGGCATCTTACTGGAGCAGGCCACCGGCAAGAAGATCAATTCCTATAACGGCGGCATGTCCGGCCTTAACTCCCTGCAGTGCCTGGATATTTTGCTGAACAAAGTGATCCCCTTGAATCCCCGGGTGGTGGTGTTCATGGAAAATATCAACGACTTGAGCACCCTGCTCTATGAAGGTACGTATTGGAGTCAGAACACCACCCGCGCGCCCATAGAAACCTTGAAAAAAACCAAATTGGTGGGAAAACTGCTCAAGGAAATTTTGATTCCCAATCTTAATTATGCTTATCGCAATTTGCGGAGCATGGTCGAAGCCGCGCATGGAGACGAATTCGCCAAAGCCCGGGGCAAGAAACTGCAGGTGGATCAGGCCCGGTTGACCGGGGAATTTGCCATGAATCTGCAAAGCTTCGTCGATCTCTGTAAGGTCCGGGGGCTGGCGCCGGTGCTCATGACCCAGGCCAACCGCATCACCGATCATCCGGACCCGGTGGTGGCGGCCTACATCAACCGCTTTGGCCGGGACACGGGCCTCAATTACCGGGACTTCAAAAAGATTTACGACGCGTTCAACGAGACCATCCGGCAAATAGGGCGGCAGAATCAGGTGCTGGTCATTGACCTGGCCCGGGAGGTGCCTCCCGATAAGTCTTACCTCTATGACATGGTGCATTTCAACGATAAGGGCTCCCGTTACGCCGCGGGGATCATCGCGGATAGATTGAAAACCGTTATCGGGCCTTAATCGCGGGCACTTATATAGTTCTAAATCTGAAAAGATAGCCTCACGCAAAGACGCAAAGCAAGACGCGAACCTTTTATGGAATATTTCTCCGAAGTCCAACTGGGCGGGTTTTCTCTGGCGGCCATCAAGCAAGGCGCGGCCATCCGGGACCGCTATGTCCTGAAGGATTTTCTGGAATACGTCCATATCCAGCAAGGTCTGCTGGCCCCCTACGACTCCTCGTATCCCCTCATTGAATTCCGGGAGTTGCTCCCCTCTTTTGAAAAGAATTTTGCGGAATACCTGCATCTGCCCAGCTTCAGCATGGTGGCCTTCAACCGGCCCCTGTCCTACCAGGAAGAGATTTTTCAATTCGACCTGCTCCATACCCTGGAAGAAGGGGGGAAACGGGCCATCCGGGAAAACCTGGACCGCATTACCCCCCACCTGGACCGGGACCTGCGCCCCGCGTTTAAACAGCTTTTCGCCGGCAAGGACCTCACCGAACTGGCCCATTACCAGGACCTGACGCCATTTCTCTTTCACATGGACCGGGCCCAGGTAATCGCCCGGGACCCTCACGGTGATTTCCGCCTCCTGGGGGTGTACGCTTCGTTCCCCTCCGATTTGGATAGCGAACTCAAGACCTTCGGGCGCCGCCTGGGCAAATTCAAAAAGCTGGACCACGCCACCTATGAAAAAGAACGGGAATTCGTCTACCAGTTCCTCATGGAGCTTTACGGCTTTCCCATCGCCGCGGAACGGCGCACTTCCGCGGCCCTGTTCGCCCGCAAGCTGAGCCGCCTGAAAGAGCAATACCTCGTCAAGGTCCTGGGCCAATCGGACCGCACCATCACCAGCCTGTCGGGATTCGACCAGAAGATGTACCCCCTGGTGGAAAAAGTGGCCTTGATTTCTTTGCCCCCGGGCCTGGGGGAAACCGCGCCCCACCTCCGGGAGCAAGGCTTTTATGTGGACCCGCAGCGGCGGGTGGTAATCCTGAAGGTGACCTACCAGCAGCACAAGTACAACCGCTTCAACGTCCTGGAGGACCGGGCCATGGCGGTGGTCAGGCAGGAGATCATCCACCCCGTCAACGGCAGCCGGGATACGAGCCTGAACCTGTTAAAGGATACCAAACGCTTCCTGAAGGAACTCACCGACATCGTCCGGGGGGAACACACCGGCTCCATTTCCTACCAGCGCGCCGAACTCCTCACCGCCACCAAGACCCACGAAGAGCGTCTCAAGTTTCTTTCCGCCTGGCTCACCAAGAACCAGAGGCGGCTGGGCACCTATAGCCAGGAATCCTTCGAGGCCGCCAAGAAATTGTTGAACAGCTACCTGCTCAACCGGGAACATCGGGACGCGTTTGCCCGCCACCATGAGTTGCACCGGGAGGTGGTGCAGCACCTGGCTTACGTTTCCCAGGCCCATCAACTGCATCCCCTGGAAAAGCTGGTCCAGGGGGAAGGGCCCCAGGTCGGCCCCACCCGGCGGCTGGAAGAGGCCCTGGCTTTCCTGGAGGCCAAAAGAGAGGAACTGCCCTATTTCTATCCCGACCTCTTCAATAAGTGCGTCAAACTGTGGGAACAGATTTTGGCCTACCCCAACTTCAAGGATCTGACCGCGCAGTCCCAGCCGCCGCAGACTCCCTTCCGGCGGCGGGTGTGGCAGTTACTGGCCCAAGGCCAGGAACTGATCCGGGAACTGAGTGATGAACACCGCCAGATCCACGCGGAAGCCGACCGGGGCACCCCCTTTCCGGTGCTGACCCCGAAGAGATAGAGATATGACATGCGCCTTTCATTCCGGCCCTCCTCCCGGGCGCTCCCAGCGGACTCCATCGGCCTGTAGTATATTGCAACATGTTAAAGTTTAAGAGAAATCCCGAGAAAATTTTTCCAGAAACCGGCTCTGCCAGATTAAATTTATTTGTAAGAATAACCCTTCGCAGATTAAACTTAAGAAAAGGTCCCTGAAAGCTGATTTTCTGCAGTCCTCGGGTAGTGGAATCCCGGCTAAGAGTATATGTCCACTTTTTTTCAAAAACAGATGCACTCCTGCGAAGTCCTCGCTACCGTCCTGGGCAATGAGGCGGAGCAATATGCCCCTTTGCCTTTAAGAAGTCTCCAGGTAGGAAAGCCGGTATCCTTTGACCTCTTTCTGAAAACCGTGGCCAAAGGGAGTGCAGAGCCTAAGATGGTCCGCTGCTGCGCCTCCGGGGAACTCTTTCGGGAGGATTGGTACTGGAAGCTGGAAAAATTGAATATCCAGTGGCTCTACTTCTCGCTGACGGACGTGGACCGGGTCTTTGCCTACCTCCAGGGCCATCTGGAAGGCTTCATAAAAAACGAAAATCACAGCGAAGTGGAAAAAGCCCAACTCGTCTGCGACTGCACCCAGGTTTGGGTTATGCACTTTTTTACCGTCGAGAAGGAGCGCACCGGCAAACAGATCTCCCTGGCCCTATCCCTGGTGGATGACCTAATGGGAGCCGTGCAAAACGTCAGCTACAATTCCTTGTTGTTATTGGAGCTGAGGAAGCAGACCTTTTTCATCTACACCCATTCCGTAGATTGCTGCCTCCTGGGTCTGGCCTTTGTCAATTATTTGGGTTGGCCGGCAGATAAGGCCCGGAATTTCGGTTTGGGGGCGCTGATCCATGATATCGGCTATTCCCGCCTGCCCCGGGAATTAATGACCAAAGAGACCGGGCCTGATGAAGATGATCAGATCAAGCTCCAACGGCATCCCATCGAGGGGTTCCGGATGTTGCAAAGTTTTGCCCACATTCCCTGGGAAGCGCTGCAAATGGTGCTCCGGCACCACGAAAACGGTGACGGCTCCGGTTACCCGGAGGGTTTAAAGCTGAGCGCCATCCACCCTTGGGCCCGCATCATGCGCATCATTGACAGTTATGAAGAATTGACCTCCGAACGTCCCTGGCACCAGCCCCTCCCCCCTAGAGAAGCCTTGTGGTCCATGCGCCAGCATTGGGAGAAAAGCAAAGTGTACGACCATCAATATCTGAAGGCTTTCATCAGCTTCCTGGCAGGCGCTCCCCGGACCGGCAAAGGCCCATAGCCCGGGTCCCCTGCCCTAGTGTGACCTCCCAGAAATCAGTTACAAAATATCACCTATGAATATGCCCAATATTATTCCCTCTCCCCTCGGGGGAGAGGGTTAGGGGGGCGAC
>JAKAGH010000186.1 GCA_021817645.1 Deltaproteobacteria bacterium | reverse complement strand
CATCCGGGCGGTGACCACGGCCCGGGATCTGGCCCAAAGGTACCTGGACCTGGAGGGCCTCTGGCAGGTAGCCTCCCAGGCCCCTCCCCTGCCCATGCCGGTCATCCCGGCATCCCTTCCTGACCGCGATGATCCGGTTACCATCGCCATTATCCGGGATTCGGCCTTCCAGTTTTATTATCCCGAGAACCTGGAGGCCCTGGAGCAGCAGGGCGCCAGGCTGGTGGAGATCAGCGCCCTGGACGATCCGCTTCTGCCCGTGGACCTCCATGGCCTCTATATCGGCGGCGGCTTCCCCGAGACCCACGCCCGGCAGCTCTCGGAGAATCTGAGCTTCCGGAATGCCATCAAAGCCGCAGCCCAGGCCGGCATGCCCATTTATGCCGAGTGCGGCGGCCTGATGTACCTGGGCCAGGCCATTCAGACCCAGGGAGAGAAGTTTTCCATGGTGGGCCTCTTCCCTTATGAATTTATCATGGGGAAAAAGCCCCAGGGCCATGGCTACACGATCCTGGAAGTGACTCGGGCCAATCCGTTCTTTCCCACGGGCACCATCCTCAAAGGCCATGAATTTCATTATTCCCGGATCCAACCGGAACCGCAGGCCCAGGAGAACCTGGTATTTACGGTAAGCCGGGGCGCAGGTCTAGGGGGCCAGCGGGAGGGATTGGTCTATCAAAACGTCTTGGCCACTTATACCCACCTGCATGCCCTGGGTTCGCCCCACTGGGCCCCCGCGCTGGTGCGCCGGGCCCGGGAATACCGCCAGGCCACCCAATTGCCCGAAGGGACTCCCCGCCAGGAAGGCCCCAGAGCCTCCACCGGCCGGGACTCGGGCCGGGTAACGATTTTTTCCTGATCTGCCTGACAATCCCCCTTCCCTTCGGTTTCATTATTTCCGGGAATAAGAATGCCTCTGCACCCTTGCTTTGAAAAGGGCACTTGACCCGAAAAGGTTATCAACATAAAATATAAAAGATTTTATTAAGGGAGGTACAGGTTAATGGCTTGGACTGTGGAAGTGGACACGGATAAATGCACCGGTGACGAAGAGTGTGTCAACGTCTGCCCTGTCGGCGTTTACGAGCTGCAGGAAGGCAAAGCTGTGGTGGTCAATGAAGACGAATGTCTGGGCTGCGAAAGCTGCACCGAGGTCTGCCCCTCCGCTGCAATTACCGTGACCGAGAACTAAGCAAGTTTTTCAGGAGGGCAGGAACCTTTGGTTCCTGCCCTCTCTTTTTTTCTAACCCCATTTAACCGCGTTAAGCTTTTCCTTCCATGTCCTCACAACAGGATTGGCATTCCTTCAAAGGGGTCAACTCTTCGGTAGTGGCCGGCCGCACCAAAACCACCCGCACCCAGTAATGGAGGTCATGCCCGGCCAGGGGATGGTTCAGATCCAAAACCACCCGGTCGCCGTCCACCTCTTTGACGGTCAAGGGATATTCCGGCGGAAAAGGCAGATAGGAGGGCAGCACTTTCTGGCCCGGACTGAGGTCCATCTCCTCCGGGAAGGATTTGCTGCGGCTCCATACCTGGATTAAATCCTGATCATAGGCGCCAAAGGCCTCGGCCGCGGGGATATCGAACTCTAGAGAATCGTTTTCCTGCAGGCCCCAGAGACGCCGCTCCAGAGCCGGGAGCAGTTCCCCGCAGCCGGCTACGAAAGTGAGCAGTTCCGGCGCTTCGGCCGTCCCCCGGATAAACTCCCCGTTTTCCAGGCGCACCCGGTACTCTATTTCCACATATTGATCCTGGGCAATGATTGCCATCTGCTTCTCCTAAGAAAGTATGTTATAATTGTTACTTAAGGGCGCGGCTCTGTCAAGCGGCCCTGAAGCCACCGACATGATTCGCAAAGCCTCGATCAAAGAAGTTCCGGAAATTTGGCGGATGCTCCATGACTTCGCCGACTGCGACGTCTTGCCGCGGCCGATGGCGGACCTGTACAGCCAGGTGCGGGAATACTTCGTCTTCCGGGAGGACCGGGGTCCCATCATCGGCGTGGCCGGACTCCACGTCTTTTGGGAGGACCTGGGAGAAATCCGCTCCGTGGCGGTGCTGCCGGATTTTCAAAAAAAAGGAATCGGGTCCCGCTTGGTGGAAAAATGTGTCAAGGAAGCGGAGTCCCTGGGCCTGAAAAAGGTCTTCGCGCTCACCACCCGCCCCCAATTTTTTGAACGCCTGGGTTTTCGCCAGGTTCCCAATGATGACTTGCCTAGAATTATCTGGAGCGAATGCAAAGACTGCCTTAAGTTTCCGGATAAATGCAACGAAATCCCCATGATTCTGGACTTGAGCGCTTAGACCGTTAAAATTGAATGTATCAATATTTCTTGGTAACTTTGACTAAAGGCGGGCAAACGTGCGACGATTCCCTTGCCCCTACTTAAAAGCAGACATAGAATTAACAGAAGAACGCGAGCGGCATATTTGTGAAAGACATCCGGAATTATCGGCCCACCTGGATAGCTGCCTGGCAGAGACTCTGGCTGATCCAGACCAGGTGCGACGTATTTCCCGGTTTGCCAATGCCAAATCATTTTCCAGGAGTTTTGAAAATCTTTGGGGCCAAAATATTTTGGTAGCGGTGGGTGTCTCTCAGCTTTACCCACCGCGTCATTGGGTCGTTACTTCTCATTTAACCCGGCGGCTGTCATCGGGAGAAATGGAATGGACGCGAAACTGACCTTTAAATACGACCGGGGGGCTGACATACTTTACATTGACAAGTCCCCCCCATACCCGGAGCAAGTCTCGGAAGAATTGGGTGATGATGTTATCGCCCGTCTCAATCCTGAAACCGGCGAAGTGGAAAATCTGGAAGTCCTCTTTTTCTCCACCCGTCTGTTGCGCACCGACCTGATCGAATTGCCGGTAAAGGCAACCATGCGCCTCGATGGCTGAAGTGTACCAGCGCCTGCATTTGGAAGAACAAACCGCCGGGAAGTGATTTGCTTTTCCCGGATTATGATATAATTAACAAATAATCTAGCAGGACACTCTATTCCCGGTGAAGCCCAGCTTTATCGGGTTTTTCTCTGGCTGAGATATGATCGATCTGATTCTGAAAAAGATTTTCGGCAGCAAGAACGAGCGGGAGTTGAAGCGCCTGGCCCCTCTGGTGGACCGCATCACCTCCCTGGAACCGGAACTGCGCCGGCTCTCTGACGCCGAGTTGCAGCAATTTACTCCCCAATTTAAGGAGCGCCTGGACCACGGCGAGAGCCTGGACGAGCTGCTCCCGGAGGCCTTTGCCGTGGCCCGGGAGGCCTCGGCCCGGGTCCTGGGCCTGCGCCCCTTTGACGTCCAGCTCATCGGCGGCATGGTCCTGCATCAGGGCAAGATCGCCGAAATGAAAACGGGCGAAGGTAAAACCCTGGTGGCGGTCATGCCCGCCTACCTCAACGCCTTGAGCGGCGACGGCGTGCATATCGTCACCGTCAACGACTACCTGGCCCGCCGGGACGCCCGCTGGATGGGGGGCGTTTACCAGTTCCTGGGCCTCACCGTGGATACCATCGTCCACGGCCTGGATGACGACCAGCGCCGCCAGGCTTACGCCGCGGACATCACCTACGGCACCAACAACGAATTCGGCTTCGACTACCTCCGGGACAATATGAAGTTCTCCCTGGAGGAATACGTGCAGCGGGGCTTCAACTACGCCATCGTCGACGAAGTGGACTCCATCCTCATCGACGAGGCCCGTACCCCCCTGATCATCTCCGGGCCCGCGGAAGAATCCACCCAGCTTTACTATGTTCTCAACCGCGTGGCCAGCCAGCTGAAGCAGGAGCAGGATTACACCGTAGATGAAAAGGCCCGCTCGGTACTCATCACCGAGGACGGCGTGGCCCACGCCGAGAAAGCGCTGAGCGTGGACAATCTCTATGAACCCGGGAATATCGAGATCCTCCACCACCTGCAAGCTGCCCTGAAGGCCCACAACCTCTTCAAGCGGGACGTGGACTACATCGTCAAAGAAGGCCAGGTAATCATTGTCGATGAATTCACCGGCCGCCTCATGCCCGGGCGGCGCTATTCCGACGGTCTCCATCAGGCTCTGGAGGCCAAGGAAGGGGTGAAGATCGAAAATGAAAACCAGACCCTGGCCACCATCACCTTCCAGAACTATTTTCGCATGTATCAGAAGCTGGCGGGCATGACCGGCACCGCGGATACGGAAGCCGAGGAATTCAAGAAGATCTACAATCTGGAAGTGATGATCATTCCCACCCATAAGAAGATGATCCGGGAAGATTATCCGGATGTCATCTACAAGACCAAGGACGAAAAATTCCACGCAGTGGTGGAGGAGATCAGAGACTGCCACCAGCGGGGCCAGCCGGTGCTGGTGGGCACCACCTCCATTGAAAATTCCGAAGTCCTGAGCCGTTTCCTCAAACGGGAAGGGATCAAACACGAAGTGCTCAACGCCAAGCACCATGAAAAAGAGGCGGAAATCGTGGCCCAGGCCGGCCACCTGGGGATGGTTACCATTGCCACCAACATGGCGGGCCGGGGCACGGATATCGTCCTGGAGGATGGGGTAGTGGAGCGGGGCGGCCTCCATATCCTGGGCACGGAGCGCCATGAGAGCCGCCGCATCGACAACCAGCTCCGGGGCCGGTCCGGCCGCCAGGGTGATCCCGGCACCTCCCGGTTTTACCTGTCGCTGGAAGACGATCTGCTGCGCATCTTCGGCTCCGACCGGATTAAGGGCCTCATGGGCCGCCTGGGTATGGACGACGGCGAACCCATCGAACACCGCATGGTCTCCAGTGCCATCGAAAAAGCGCAAAAACGGGTGGAAGGCCACAACTTCGATATCCGCAAACACCTCCTGGAATACGATAACGTCATGAACAAGCAGCGGGAGGTGATCTACGCCCAGCGGCGCCAGATTCTCTCCGGGGAGGACCTCAAGGAGGATATCCTGGAGATGGCCACGGAACTGGTGGAAGACTTGGTGGCGGAATATACCGGCCAGCGTGTGCCGGAGGAATGGGACCTCAAGGGTCTGGAAGACGCGTTTCGGGCCCAATTCGGCTTCCGGGTCCCCCTCAAGGAAGAGATGGACGGGGATCTGCAGGAACTGTTGACGGAGCGGGTGGAACAGCGCCTGGCTTCCCGGGAAGAGGAGATCGGCGCGGAACTCTTTGCGCACCTGCAGCAGATGGTGATGCTCCAGGTGGTGGACAACCATTGGAAAGACCATCTCCTGGGCATGGACCACCTCCGGGACGGCATCAATCTCCGGGGCTACGCCCAGCAGGATCCATTGCGGGAATACCAGCGGGAAGGCTACGACGCGTTCATGGACCTGATCCACCGCATCAAGGCGGACAGCGTGGGCGCCCTGTTTCACATCCAGGTGCGGCCGAACCAGGAAGCGCCGGTGGAAGAGGAAAGACGCCGGGCCCAACGCCTCTCTTTCAGCCACGGTGACGGCAGCGCCACCCAACAACCTCAGGAACGCCAGCAGAAAAAGGTGGGCCGCAATGACCCCTGCCCCTGCGGCAGCGGCAAGAAATACAAGAAGTGCCATGGGAAATAAAAAGGATTAACCACAGAGACACAAAGAGCACAGAGAATCACAGAGAGATATTTTTTGCCTTGACGGCTTCGCCGCCAAGGCAAATTTTTTCCTCTGTGTTCCTTTGTGTCCTCTGTGTCTCTGTGGTAAATTTTTATCTATGCCGAAAATCGATTTTAAAAAGGAGCTCAAGCCCCTTTACACCGCCTCGGTCAAAGAGGCTACCCTGGTGACGGTGCCACCCCGGAGATGCCTGATGGTCAATGGCTTCGGGGACCCTAACACCAGCCCGGAGTTCCAGGCCGGGGTGGAGGCCCTCTATACGGCCGCCTATACCCTCAAGTTCATGTTAAAGGAGGCACAGGGGCTGGATTACGTGGTGCCGCCCCTGGAGGGGCTGTGGTGGATGCTCATGGCGGACTTCGACCTGGACCGCCGGGACGACTGGCGCTGGACCCTGATGATCCCGCAGCCGGAACAGGTCAACCGGGAGCTGTTGGGCATGGCGGTGACCGCGGCCCGCAAGAAAAAACCTTTGCCTGCCCTGGAGAAATTGCGCCTGGAAATTTTTGACGAGGGCCTGGCCGCCCAGATTCTCCACGTGGGCCCGTACTCCGAAGAGGCCGCCACCATTGAGCGTCTGCACGCCTTCATCAAAGAAAAGGGCTACCATTTCTGCGGCAAGCACCATGAAATCTATCTGAGCGACCCCCGGCGCACCACGCCGGAGAAACTGAAAACCATCCTCCGGCAGCCCATTTCTCTGGAAGCCATGAAGTGATAGGGCCGCTTGGCAACGCCGCAGTTGCGGCGAGAAAAAAAAGATTAACCACAGGGACACAAAGAGCACAGAGAATCACAGAGAAATATTTTTCCATGGCGGCAAGGCCGTCATGGAAAAGATGTTCTCAGATCG
>JAKAGH010000185.1 GCA_021817645.1 Deltaproteobacteria bacterium | reverse complement strand
GAAAAGCGAAAAGCGAAAAGCTAAAAGCTGAAAGCTAAATCACCTTGGCTTCTTCATGGAGCAGCCGGGCCAGCTCCCGGGCCTTGGCCGCGGTGTCGCCCTCCACCTTGACCCCGGCCTGCCGGGGCGCCGGCAGTTCCAGGGCCGCGACCCGGACCCGGGCGGCCGCGGCCCCCACCTGCTCCGGGGCCAGGCCCAAATCCGCCAGGGTCTTGACTGCCAGCGGCTTCTTTTTGGCCTTCATGATGCCGGGCAGGGACGCGTATCTGGGGCTCCAGATGGCGTGGGCGCCGCCGAAGGTGACCAGGGCCGGCAGCTCCGCCTCCACCTGCAACTTCGCGCCTTCGATGGGCCGCTCGATCCTGACCCGGCCGTCCGCCACCTCCAGGGCCACCGCCAGGGCCAGATGGGGCAGGTCCAGGAGTTCGGCCACCATGACGCCCACCTGGTTCTCATCGTCATCCACGGCCCGATGGCCGCAGAAAATGAGATCAAAAGGCAGCTGCTTCAAGGCCGCGGCCAGGATGCGGGCCTTGCCCAGGGCGTCGCTGCCTACGGTGGCCGGGTCATCCACCAGGACCCCTTGATCCGCGCCCATGGCCAAAGCGGCCCGGATGGCTTCCACCGCTCGCTGGGGGCCAAGGCTCAAGATGGTGACCTGGGCGCCCTGGCTGTCTTTGAGGCGCAGGGCCGCTTCCACCGCATACTCATCGTAGGGATTGCTGACCCACTTGACGCCGCTGGCGGCCATGGATTTGCCGTCCTCGCCGATCCTGATCACCGTTTCCGTATCCGGCACTTGCTTGAGCAAGACTACGATATGCATCTGGTTCTCCTTCCTATAAAAACTGGGGCGGGCGTTTCTCCAGAAACGCGGTGGTGCCTTCTTTAGCGTCCGGGTGGGCGAAGCAGAGGCCGAACGCGTCCGTTTCCAGGGCCAACCCGGCGCGCAGATCGAGGCCGAAGCCGCGGTCCATCACCCGCTTCAGGGCCTGCAGGGCAAACCTGCCTTTTTGCGCCATGATTCTGGCCGCTTTCTGGGACTCCACCAGGAGTTCGGCAGGGGGAAAAACCCGGGCCGCCAGGCCGATGGCCTGGGCCTCAGCCGCATCAATGGTGCGGCCGGTAAAACACAAATCTTTGGCCAACCCCAGTCCCACCAGGCGGGCCAGGCGCTGGGTCCCGCCAAAGCCGGGGATGATCCCCAGGTTGATCTCCGGCTGGCCGAATTTGGCCTCGGCCGAAGCGTAGATGATATCCGCAGCCAGGGCTATTTCGCAGCCGCCCCCCAGGGCGAAGCCGTTGACTGCGGCCAGCACCGGCACGGGCAGACCCTCCACCTGGGCCAGCACCTCCTGGCCGCGCCGGGAAAGTTGTTGGGCCTGGAGGGCATCGGCCGCGGCCAGTTCCTTGATATCCGCGCCGGCGATGAAGGCCCGGCCCTGCCCGGTCAGGATCAGGACCCGGATCCCGGGGTTGCGCCTGACTTCGTCAAAGACCTGGGCAATTTCGCCCAGCATCTCGGCATTCAGGGCATTCAACCGCTCCGGGCGGTTGAAAGTCAGGGTGGCGATCCCATCTTCGACGCCAAACAGAACAGTTTGATAAGACATCAAAACCTCCTGGTACGCAGGGTGTCCGGCAAGATATTTGCTTCAAAAGGGACCGACCCAGTGTGACGTCCGAGAAATAAGTTAAAAAATATCACCTATGAATATGCCCAATATTATTCCCTCCCCCCTCGGGTGAGGGGGGCTATTTGGCTAAGTGGCTGTAATCAGCCAAAAGATGCCACCCCCACTCCGACCCTCCCCCCTCGAAGGGGGAGGGAGAAAGACCGGGCAAGTTATGTAAGGCATTCCTGGGACGGCACGCCAGTCGACCATCCTTTTCATTATTAACCCTTAATTTCCCTGGGCCTGTGCCAGGTTGCCAGGGTCAGGCATCAGGGATTTAATCATCAAGACGATATCCGACTCCCGGCCGGCCGCATCCATGACGAAGCCCGGCAGCACTGCGGCCTTTTGGAACCCCAGTTTTTCAAAGAGATAGAAGGCCTTGGTCAATTCCTGGGGGACCTCGGCGGTGAGCTGCTCCAGGCCCAAGGCCGCGGCGATTTCTTCCAGGCTCAGCAGCAACAAGGTTCCCAGGCCCTTGGCCCGGTAGCGGGGATCGGTGGACAGGTTCACCTGGCCCTGATGCCTGGTCCAGGCGCTCAGGCTGAAGCGCAGGGACGCGGCCCCGACAATCCGGTCTTCGTGCAGGGCCACCAGGGGCAGCATGAGGTCGTAATCCAGCGTTTCCATCCAATTTTCGATGACCTTGGGGTCCGTCACCTCTTCTTTCAGGTCCACCCGCTCTTCCGGGGCCAAGCTGCGGAAATAGGCCAAAAAGGCCTGCTCGTCATCCTTCAGCAAAGGGCGCAAGTAGATGGCGGTGCCGTCTTCCAGTTTGACTTTCTTGGGGTAGGTCTTTACCAGTATAGCTGCGAGGTTATTCATAGAACTCTCCGGCGACTCAGAAATACCAGCTGCGTTCAACGATCATGGTAAAACCCATGCCGACGACCACGCAGAGCGCGGCCAGTCCCACCCGGGCGTCCCGCTTCTGCATCTCGTAGAGCAGGGTGACCATGACCCGGGTGCCGCTGCAGCCGATGGGATGCCCCAGAGCGATGGCTCCGCCATTGACGTTGACGATCCCGGGGTCCAGGTGCAATTCCTGGAGACAGGCGATACTCTGGGCGGCAAAGGCCTCATTGAGTTCCACCAGGTCCACCGGTTTGCCCAGGGCCTCCTGGGCCTTGGCCACGGCGTTGCGCACCGCGTAAATGGGACCCATGCCCATCAGCTCCGGCTCACAGCCCTGGCAGTCATAGGAGACGATGCGGGCCAGGGGCCGGATGCCCATCTTGATGGCCTTTTCCTCGGACATGACCAGCACCGCCGCGGCCCCGTCGTTGATCCCCGACGAGTTGCCCGCGGTCACCGTGCCGTCCTTCTGAAACGCGGGCCGCAGTTTGGCCAGCTTCTCCATGGTGGCGCCGAATTTGGGGTATTCGTCGGTATCGAAGATGATGGAAGCCCCTTTCTTTTGGGGCACCTCCACCGGCACGATTTCCTCTTTAAAGCGGCCGGATTTGATGGCCTGCTCCGCCTTCTTCTGGCTCTCCAGGGCAAACGCGTCCTGCTCTTCCCGGCTGAGGTGGAACTTTTCCGCCACGTTTTCGGCGGTGATGCCCATGTGCGTGTCGCCGAAGGAGCACCAGAGGCCGTCGTGGATCAGGACGTCCACGATCTGGCCGTGGCCCATGCGCTGGCCCCAGCGGGTCTGGTGCAGCAGAAAGGGCGCCTGGCTCATGGATTCCATGCCCCCGGCCACGATGATCTCCGCATCCCCGGCCCGGATGGCCTGGGTGGCCATGATGATGGACTCCAGGCCGGAGCCGCAGACCACGTTGATGGTCATGGCCGGGGTGTATTGGGAAATACCGGCATTGGCCGCGGCCTGCCGGGCCGGATTCTGGCCCTGGCCGGCTTGCAGCACATTGCCCATAATCACTTGATCCACTTTTTCCGGGCGAATCCGGGCGCGGCGCAAAACTTCTTTAATAACTATGCCTCCCAGCTGCGCGGCCGGCAGGTCCTTCAAAGCGCCGCCAAAGCTGCCGATGGCAGTCCGCACCGCGCTGGCAATCACTACCTGACGCATGGATCCTCCTTTATCCGGACCCTAATTAGCCCCGGGGCTCAATTCCTTCACCAGCAGGGCAATATCGGCATACCGGTTCTGGTGCACATCCTTGACGTAATTTTTCAATTCCGTTACCAGTCCGAATCCAGCCTTTTCAAAGGCCTTGATGACCCGGGCCTGGGTGGTGACGATGCGGGCCAGCAACTTTTTCACCTGGTGGTCCGCGGCCAATTGCGACAGTTCCTGCAGAAGCAAGGCCCCCAGGCCGCGGCCCTGGAACTCCGGGGTAATGGTGACCCGGACTTCGGCGATATGGCGGCCCCATCCGAAGGTATGGAAATGCAGCGTGGCATTGGCCACCACCTGGCCGTCCGCTTCCGCCAGGATGGGCAGGACCCGGTCGTAATTGAGATTGCGGGCCCATTTCTCCAGGAGCTTGCGGTCGGTGACATCGTTGCCGAGCCAGCGCCGGTTTTCCTCCGGCAGGCTCATGAAAAAGGCGTACAGCGCGTATTGATCGTCCCGGGACATGGGTCTTAAGGTGAGACAGGCCCCGTCCGCCAGGGTGATCTGCTTGGGATAATCTTCCAGCATTTTCTCTATCCTTAGAATGTTCCAGTGGTCAGTGGCCAGTAAACAAGTGATCAGTAGTCAGTAATCAGCGGCCAGTGATTTGGAAAAGTCATATGGCCAAAATTAACCTGAGACTTTTTGCAAAAAACCGAAAACCGAAAACCGAAAACTAAAAACCGAAAACCGAAAACTAAAAACTGCCCTTAAAGCATATTGGCCGTGATCAGCCGCATGATTTCCCCGGTGCCCTCGTAAATTTGGGTAATCTTGGCGTCCCGCATCATCCGCTCCACCGGGAACTCCTTGACATAGCCGTAGCCGCCCAGCACCTGCACCGCCTCGGTGGCGACCCACATGGCCACGTCGCCGCAGAGGCACTTGGCCATGGCGCTCATCCGCACCAGTTGCTCGGGGAGACGGCTCATGTCCTTGGGCTGCTCCTGGTAGAGGGCGCAGGTTTTATAGAGCAGCTGTCGGGCGGCCTCGGTGCGGATGGCCATGTCGGCCAGCTTGAAGGCGATCCCTTGATGCCGGATGATGGGCTTGCCGAAGGTTTCCCGCTCCTTGGCATAGGCCACCGCGTACTCCAGGGCTCCGGCCGCGATACCCAGGGCTTGGGCCGCGATGCCCAGGCGGGAAAAATCCAGGGTCTTCATCAGGACCGGGAACCCCCGGGATTCGCTGCCCAGCAGGTTTTCCTGGGGCACCCGGCAGTCTTCGAAGATGAGTTCCACGGTGTCCGACCAGCGGATGCCCATCTTGTCTTCTTTCTTGCCCACGGAGAACCCGGGCATGCCCTTTTCCACCACAAAGACCCCGGCGTTGACGTGGGTGGGCCCCTGGGGGTCGGTGACCGCGTGGACCGTGAGGATATCGGCCACGCCACCGTTGGAGATAAAGGTCTTGCTGCCGTTTAAGATATAGGCGCCGCCGTCTTTCACCGCGCGGCAGCGCAGCCGGGCCACATCGGAGCCCGCGGCCGACTCGGTCACCGCAAACGCGGCCAGGTGCTCCCCGGTGGCCAATTTAGGCAGGAATCTTTGCTTCTGCTCGGCGCTGCCGGAGAGCATGATGGGTAGCGCCCCCAATTCCTGCACCGCAATCATCAGTCCGCAGGCCGCGTCCACTTTGGCCAGTTCCTCCACGACGATGGCCAGGGCCAGCATGCCCGCGCCCGCGCCGCCATACTCTTCGGCAAAATCGACCCCGAAGAGGCCGTTTTCCCGGAGCAGGTCCACCATTTCCCAGTCAAAGACGCCCTCGGCATCCCGCCGGGCCGCGCCAGGCTCCACCTGCTCTTTGGCCAACCGCCGCACCATGTCCTGCATCATTAACTGCTCTTCGGTCAGTTCGTATTGCATGGATTCTCCCTCTTTCCTTAGTAGGCCAAGCGTGGCGCTTCATAAACAAAATGGCATTGAATCAGCGAAAACCTTCTTTAAGTCCCCCTTTGGAAAAGGGGGATTTAGGGGGATTTGGGGGAGTCAATCAAATCCCCCCCAGCCCCCCTTTTTCAAAGGGGGAGTAAAACCAACGTTTTTCACGGTCATGACAATTATGAAGCATCACACTAGAGATTATCTGGCGCACTGTGTGCGGCCCCGGCTACATATTCCGGCGGTATTTGCCGCCCACCTCATAAAGCAACTGGGTGATCTGGCCCAGGCTGGCCACCTTGACGGTCTCCAGCAACTCCCCGAAGATATTGCCGCCGCTCAAAACCGTCTTTTTCAGGGCCTCCAAGGCCGCGGGGGCTTTCTGCCGGTTTTTTCCCTTAAATTTGTTGAGGTTATCCAGTTGGGCCCGCTTTTCCTCATAGGTGGACCGGGTCAACTCGGTGGGTGGCCGGCAGTAATTTGCCGCCAGGGTGTCGGGGCTGATGTAGGTGTTGACCCCGATAATGGGGTATTCGCCGGTGTTCTTCTTGAGTTCGTAATAGAGCGACTCGTCCTGGATTTTGCCCCGCTGATAATAGCTCTCCATGGCCCCCAGCACCCCGCCCCGGCGGTTGAGCGCGTCGAATTCGTTGAGGACCGCGTCTTCCACCAGATCGGTCAACTGCTCTATCATGAAACTGCCCTGCAAGGGGTTTTGATTCTTGAAAAGGCCGAACTCCCTGGTGATGATCAATTGAATGGCCATGGCCCGGCGCACCGATTCCTCCGTGGGGGTGGTGACGGCCTCGTCATAGGAATTGGTGTGCAGG
>JAKAGH010000184.1 GCA_021817645.1 Deltaproteobacteria bacterium | reverse complement strand
CGGGGGAGAGGGTTAGGGTGAGGGGGGCGACTTTGGCTAAGTGGCTGTAATCAGCCAAAAGACGCCACCCCCACCCCAACCCTCCCCCCCCGAAGGGGGAGGGGGAAAGACCGGGCAAGTTCTTTAAGGCATTCCTGGGACACGACATTAGCCCCCTCCTCCACCAACTCTATTCTTCTTTATCCTTCCCCGACTGCGAGAACGCGATCTTCAAGGCCTGGTCCATGTCTTCCACCAGGGAGAATTGCATTTCCTGGCGCACGGACGGGGGGATTTCTTCCAGGTCCACTCCGTTTTTGGCGGGCAGGAGGACTTCCTTGATCCCGGCCCGGTGTGCGGCCAGGACCTTGTTCTTGATGCCGCCCACCGGCAGCACGTGCCCCCTCAGAGTAATCTCCCCGGTCATGGCCAGCCCTTTTTTCACCGGCCGGTTGGAGAGCAGGGACACCAGGGCGACCAACAGGGCCAGACCCGCGGAGGGGCCGTCTTTGGGGATGGCGCCCGCGGGCACGTGAATATGGAGGTCGGCGTTGTCGAAGAAATCCTCCTCAATACCCAGAAACGGTGCCCGGGCCCGGATATAGGAGAGCGCGGCGTTGGCGGACTCCTTCATCACCTCCCCCAACTGACCGGTGAGCTGCAGGCGTCCCTTGCCCGGCATGCGCAACACCTCGATAAACAAAATATCGCCGCCGGTGGGGGTCCAGGCCAGGCCCACGGCCACCCCGGGTTGCGGGTGGTCTAGGGCGGCTTCCCGGAAGAAGCGGGGCGGCCCCAGGTATGGGGTCAGGTCTTCCGGTTTGACGGTCACCTGGGTTTTGTTGCCTGCCGCCACCTCCCGGGCCGCGGCCCGGCAGAGGCCGGCGATCTCCCGCTCCAGGTTGCGCAGCCCCGCTTCCCGGGTATAATCGGCAATCACGCCGCGCATGGCTTCCGGGGTGACCTCCAGTTGTTCCGCGCCGATGCCATGGGCCTCCAGCTGCCGGGGCAGGAGGTAAGAAAAGGCGATGCCCAGCTTCTCTTCCTCGGTGTAGCCCGGCAGTTCCAGGACCTCCATGCGGTCCCGGAGCGGCGGCGGGATGGGGTCCAGGAGATTGGCGGTGGTGATGAACATCACCTTGGAAAGATCGAAACCCACATCCAGGTAATGATCAGAGAACGAAAAATTCTGCTCCGGGTCCAGGACCTCCAGCAGGGCCGAAGCGGGGTCGCCCCGGAAGTCCGCGCCGATCTTGTCCACTTCGTCTAAGATAAAGACCGGGTTATTGCTCCCGGCCCGGCGCATGCTTTGGATGATGCGCCCCGGGAGCGCCCCCACATAGGTGCGGCGGTGGCCCCGGATTTCCGCCTCGTCCCGCACTCCACCCAGCGATAAGCGCACGAATTTGCGGCCCAGGGCCCGGGCGATGGAGCGGCCCAGGGAGGTCTTGCCGGTGCCCGGCGGCCCCACGAAGCAAAGGATGGGGCCCTTCATGTCCGGCTTCAATTTGCGCACCGCCAGGTATTCCAGGATGCGCTTTTTCACCTTTTCCAGGTCATAGTGGTCCTCATCCAAAATCTGCTGGGCCTGGGCCAGGTCCAGGTTGTCTTCCGTGGCCGTGTTCCAGGGCAGTTCCGCCATCCATTCCAGGTAATTGCGGATTACCTGGTGGTCCGGAGAGGTGGGAGGAGTGCGCTTCAGGCGGTCCAGCTCCCGGTCCGCCTCCTTTTTGGCATGGGGGGGAAGCTGCGCTTCCTCCAGCTTAAACTGGATCTCCTCGATCTCCCGCAGGCGCTCGTCGGTTTCCCCCAATTCCTTCTGCAGGACCTTGATGTGCTCCCGCAGGTAATAATCCTTCTGGGCCTTGTCCATCTCCCCCTTGACCTGGCTCTGGATCTTCTTCCCCAATTCCAGCACTTCCAGCTCCCGGTTGATGAGGCCCAAGACCTTGTGCAGGCGCTCCTTGACCTCAAAGGTCTCCAGCAGCCCCTGCTTTTCCTCTTTGGAGATATTCAGGCTGCCCGCGGTGATGTCCGCCAGCACCCGGGGGTCGCCCAATTCCCGGATCAGGGAGCCCAGTTCCGCGGGCAGATAAGGGGAGACCTCCAGCATTCTGAGGAACAGGCCCTTGACATTGGCCACCAGGGCCTCGGTTTCCAAATCCGGCTCGTAGTCCTCGGAGATGGGCGTGATCTGGGCCACCAGGTAGGGGTCCTGGCCGATCCAGTTCTCAATGCGGAAGCGGTAGAGTCCCTGGATGAGGAGGCGCACCGAGCCGTCTTCGGGCTTGCGCATCTTCAGGATCGCGGCCGCGGTGCCCACCTGGAAAAGATTGTCCGGCCCGAAACCGGCGGGTTGCTCCTCCCTGCTGGCCACCACTCCCATAAGCTTGTCCTGGAGCATCGCCTCATCCGCCAGGGTTTGGCTCCGCTCCTCCCACAGGACCAGGGGCATGATAATACGGGGGAAAAGAACGACGTCCGAATGCGGCAATATGGCTAGGACCCGGGGCCCGGGAGATTCCTCCCGGTCGGGGGTCACCAAAATTTCAGAGTCAGCATTGCTTAAGGCCATGTAGATTTCACCTCAATTTTACTCGGCTTCTTGCACCGGAATGCGGCGGCTGGAGGGGACCCGCCGGGGTAGGATAATTTCCAGTATGCCCTCCGCATACCGGGCCTGCAGACCTTCGGGATCGATATCTGCCGGGATGAGAAATCTCCTTTCAAAAGAGCCGTAGCACATTTCATGATGGATAAAGCGGGTGGCTCCTGCCGGCGGAAAAGGCCGCCGCTGGCCGCGGATAACCAGTTCCTGGCCGGAGAGGGTCACGGCCAGATCTTCACTGGCCACTCCGGCCAGTTCCAGCCGCAGCACCAGGCCCTGGGCAGTTTCATAAAAATCCACCGGCGGCCGGAACGGCGCCCCGGTTTCCTGGAAGTCAAAAGCATGATCCATCCAGCGGCGCACCCGGTCCTCCAAATGGCTGAAATCCCGCAAAATCCTGATCTTGATCAGACGATGCATTAACATCCTTCCTGGAGAGTAAATTAGTCCAATACCGCAGGGGCGGACCCCTGGGTCCGCCCTCAAGAGGGCGCGCCCGCGGCTGCGCCCCGGCAACTCCGCGTCGTTTGAACTGACGACTTGATATTTAAGTTAATATCGCTGGGAGAAAAATCCAGGGGGGGCGGCAATAGGGGCCAGTGGTGGCGTCCCAGAAATATCATCCAAGAGTTGCGGTTCTTTTCTCCCTCCCCCTTTGAGGCTTATCATTACCCATAAGTTTATATCACATGGATATGTTTCATATTATTCCCCTCTCCCCTCGGGGGAGAGGGTTAGGGTGAGGGGGGCGGCTTTGGCTAAGTGGCTGTAATCAGTCCAAAGACGCCACCCCCACCCCGACCCTCCCCCCTCGAAGGGGGAGGGAGAAATACCGGGCACGTTATGTAAGATATTCCTGGGACACGATACTAGAAGCCATTTCATACCGAGTTGCAGTCAAACGGCGTAGATTTGTAGGGGGGCACCCACGTGTGCCCCCAGGCGCTCGCAAAAACACAATCCCCCGGTCCCTAGAAATAATCCGAATTATAGAATTATGGACGCAAAAGTATTTGCGGGCGCTGAGGGCGGACACATGGGTCCGCCCCTACAAGCAAATTGTCGTTTGACTGCAACTCGGTATGAGCCTGGCAGAACAAAATCATGGAAGGCTCTGCTGCCGGTGTAAAGACTTATGGGTAATGATAAGCCCTTCGAGGGGGGAGGGAAAAAGACCACCCAAGTTATGTAAGGCATTCCCGTGACACGATAATAGAAGCCATTTCAGAACCTCAATTTGCCTTAAACTGTCATTCTGAGCGCAGCGAAGAATCTAGTGTTTTCGCAGCGTTGAGATCCTTCACTGCGTTCAGGATGACAGAAAAAGAGGTTTGGCCATGGCTTCTATGGAGGGTTACTTCAGAGCCACGAACCGGTCCACCAGCGCCCGGGGCAGCAGGGACATTAAATACACCGCGGCGTTGATCGGCCAGGGAAAACAGATGCGGGGCCGCGCCCGGGCCAGGCCGCGTTGAATAATCCGGGCGGCCCGGGGGGCGCTGATGCGAAAAGGCATGGGAAAGGCGTTGCGGTCAGTAAAGGGCGTCTGGACAAAGCCGGGAATGATCACGCTGACAAAAATATTTTCCCGGCGCAGGCGGGCCTGGAGCCCTTCCCCAAACACCCGGATCGCGGCCTTGGTGGCGGAATAAGAATGGGCAATGGGAAACCCCCGGCTGGCGCCGTGGGAACTCATCAGGGCCAGTTGCCCCCGTTGCCGCTGGCGGAATAAGGGCAGCACCGGCTCGACGGTGTTGAGCATCCCGTCCAGATTAATGGCAAAAGTCCGGCGCGTCTCCTCCGGGGTTTCTTCCTGCTCCGCCCCGCCATACGCCACCCCCGCCAGCAGGATCACCAGGTCCAGGTTTTTTGTCTGATCCGCGGCCTCGATCCAGGCCGCCATCGCCGCCCGGTCGGTGACATCCACCTGCGCCGCCCGGGCCTCCGCCCCCAGCGCCCGGCACTCTGCGGCCAGGGCCGCCAAACCGGCAAGGTCGGTATCCCCCAGAAACAGGTGCACCCCCGGCCCGGCATAAACCCGGGCCAGGGCCGCACCGATGCCCCCCGCGGCCCCGGTGATTAAGATCGAGGTGGGGTGGAATTTTTGTCTAAGAAAAAACAAGTCCCTGTCCTTTGGAGTAGCCGTAGGGCGGGAAAGTGAAACGCATCCCGCATTCGGCAATTAGATGAGCTAACAAAAGGCGGGATGCGCTATGCTTTCCCGCCCTAAGCGCCCGTAATGATTCCGCATTATCAAAAAGATTCTACCAAATCCTTCGATTCTTTTAGTCCAATTCCAAATCCTTGCCTTATTGCCTTAATAGCTTGAATCTTCTCTCCGTTTCTAAAAAGTCTAATCGCTTCTATAAGATAATCATAAGCATTTTTAATTGCCATCTGTTTAATTTTTTCTTCTTCCAATCCTGTTAAAGTAAACTCATCCAACACCCGTGTTCTTTGGTCCAATGACCTCACAATTAATATGAGTTCTTCTAGAATTTCATGTTGAGGCCTAACCGGTAGTTGCTTCTTTGCCTTATCTGGAATATTCTTAAGAGTTTCCTCAAATTTTGGCCAAAGTGCATTGAATAATAGGTCTAATCTGGGGTTATCGATTGGGGTTTGTGAAGATTGATTAATTGATTTGATGACTTCTATTATTGATTCTTTATCTGTCTTTTTTCCTTGGAACTGTGCCAAGGGACCACTAATTTCCGAGAAATCAAGATCAAGCAATAGTGGGATTACTTTACTCTCTTGGAGAGATTTGGCCAATGAACCAGCTTCAAAAAGAATCCATTGGGATTCGATGTTTTCTCTTGTAAGACAAATAATTCCAAAGTTTGAACTTTCGAGTTCTTTCCCTACCTCTGATGCCCAACGATCGCCTGCCCCAATATCCGCTTCAGAAACCCATGGGGCGACATAATACAGGATAAGAGGAAGCCAATCTCGAAGATTAAGAGCTAGTTGCTGGCTACGCTTTCCGCTCCAACTTATAAAAATTTTCACGCACGATTCCTCCTTTAGAAGGAAAATTACTGCTGCATTGCCGGTTCAACTGTGAAAATAGCATACGCCTTTTGGCAAAAACAATTCAATACAAAAATTATGAGGTTGATAGGCTGGCATTTAGCCTCTCCTTTGCCGGAGTTAAATCGAAACTTTTATTCTGCTTTTGTAAACAAATTCAAACTACCTTGCCCAATCCCTCTCCTATCACCTACCGGGCAAAAACGGCATCTATGATCAGCATCTCCTCCTGTTAGCCTTGCCTCAGGCCCCTCTCCACCTTGACCCCACCTTGACCCGCGGCTGAAAGCTTGATAGTGTCCCGGTGATGGGAATTCAGATAATTTGTCTGGGTGCGGTTAATGTCGGCCTGCGGTACCGGGTGCCGGATTTAGGGCCTTTTTTGGAGCAGTGGCCGGAGCTGCGCCGGGGCGGGGAAAGCGTCCTCGGCCCCGGGGAGGAGGCCCGGCTTCAAGATTTGTTGAGCCGCCACGCCGAGCCCCTAGGGCGCCAAGGGGGCGGCCAGGCCGCCGATACTGCCTGGGCCCTGGCCCGCCTGGGTCTGGACGCGGCTCTGGTGGGCCGGGTGGGCGCGGACGCGGACGGCGCTTTCTTGAAAGAAAGCCTGACCGGGGTCAATCTGGATTATCTGGTGCAGGCAGGAGAGAGCGGCCGGGCCTATATCCTGGTGGACGCCGCCGGGGAGCGCACCATCCTGGCGGCCCCTAATACCAATGATGATTTGACGTTGCCGGACGTGCCCCTGGAGGCGCTGGAGCAGGCAGAGTTCCTGCACCTTACTGCCTTTGCCGGAGAGGGGCCTCTCGCGGTGCAAAAGGAAATCGCCCGGCTGCTGCAAGACGGCCCCCGCATCATTCTGGACCCGGGAGAGCTTTA
>JAKAGH010000183.1 GCA_021817645.1 Deltaproteobacteria bacterium | reverse complement strand
CGATCTATGTCAACTGAAATCCGCCGGAGGATATTTGGGACAATGGGTAATTTTATTAGAATGGAAATGAACAGTTATTTACCCCAGCCCCATCTCCTCATCTACCTGTAAGCGTGGCTTTCTCCTTGGGATTGTGTTATCTTTACTCCGAAACCGGGGATAATCGGGGGATCGCGCTGGCGCCGGCAACTGCCCGGGGGCTGCTGCTCCCCTGCCCTCCCCCGGCATCCTGAGCCGCAACCGGACCGGAGCCATGAAGCTCGTTACTACCGCAGAGATGCGGGAACTTGACCGCCGGGCCATCGAAGAGGTGGGTATCCCTTCTCTGGTGTTGATGGAGAACGCGGGGCGCACCACTTACGCAATTCTCCGCCGGGAATTCCCGGAGCTGGCCGGACCCGTGGCCATCCTGGCGGGGCGGGGCAACAACGGCGGCGACGGTTTGGTGGTGGCCCGCTACCTGGCCCAGTCGGGTATCCCTGTGGCCGTATTTTTGACCGCGGCCCGGGACCAGGTCCGGGGCGACGCCCGGACCAATTTGGAAATCACCGCCCGCCTGGGAATAGAAGTTATTGAGGTTAAAGAAGAAAAAGATCTGAATCCCCTGGCCCATAGGTTGGCCAAGTCCGCGCTGATGGTCGACGCCCTCCTGGGCACCGGCCTGAACAGCGAAGTCCGGGGCTTGATGGCCGGGGTAATCGAGGAGATCAACCGGCTGCGGCCCCCGGTGCTGGCGGTGGATATACCTTCCGGTCTCTGTGCCGATACCGGGCAGCCCCTGGGCGCGGCAGTCAAGGCCCAGGTCACGGTTACCTACGGCTGGCCCAAGATCGGCCAAATCCTCCCCCCGGGGCGGGATTACACCGGCCGCCTCTGGCAGGTGGATATCAGCATTCCCCCGGCTCTGGCCGAAAACGTCGCCGGGGCCTTGACGGAGGCCGCCGAGATGCGGGCTCTCCTGCCGCCCCGCTCTTTTGCCAGCAACAAGGGGACTTACGGCCACCTGGTGGTCCTGGCCGGCTCCGAAGGCAAGACCGGGGCCGCGGCCTTGACTTCCGAAGGGGCTTTGCGGACCGGTGCGGGTCTGGTGACCCTGGGGATTGCCGCCAGCCTCAACGATATCCTGGAGGTGAAGATCACCGAGGCCATGACCCTGCCGTTGCCGGAAGCAGCAGGCGCCCGGGCCTTGGGCATGCAGGCCCTGGAGCCGCTACAAAATTTTCTGGAAGATAAGACCGCCGCGGCTCTGGGGCCGGGACTGGGGACGCATCCGGAAACCCGGGAGCTGGTGCGTCACCTGGCCCAGGACCTGCCCCTGCCCCTGGTCATCGACGCGGACGGGCTCAACGCCCTGGCCGGCCATCCTGATCTGTTAAAAACCGCGGCCGGTCCGCGCCTGCTCACCCCCCATCCCGGGGAGATGGCCCGTTTCCTGGGAACCACGGTGCCGCAGGTCCAGTCGGACCGTCTTAAAACCGCCCGGGAAGCCGCACGGCAAACCGGGGCGGTGATGGTGCTCAAAGGCGCCCGGACCGTGGTGGCCGACCCGGAAGGCCGGGTGAGTATTAACTCCACCGGGAATCCGGCTCTGGCCAGCGGCGGCACCGGCGACGTGCTCACCGGCCTCATCGGCGGCTTTCTGGCCCAGAAGCTCTCTCCCTGGGACGCAGCCCGCCTGGGGGTCTATCTCCACGGCCTGGCCGCGGACTATTGGGCCGCAGCCCACAGCTCCCGGGGTCTGATCGCCGCAGACCTGCTCCGGGTCTTTCCGGAAGTGCTGCACGAATTTATCCAGGGCCATATCCCCCTGACAGAGGAAGGTATATGTTACAAGCGCGTGATATCATGACCAAAGAAGTGATTACCACCACCCCGGAAACCCCGGTGTCCGAGGTGGCGGCCTTGCTGGAACAGCATCGCATCAGCGGCGTGCCCGTGATGGACGCCGGGGGCTCCATCGTGGGCGTAATCACCCAGAGCGATCTGGTGTCCCGGGCCCGGGACCTGGAGCTGCCGCCCACCATTGCCCTGTTTGACCTGCGGCTCATTTTGGAAACCCCTGCCCATTTTAAGAAACGGCTGGAGAAGATGTTGGGGGTAACTGTGGCCGAAGTGATGACCCCGGAGCCGGTGGCTATTTCCCCGGAGATGACGGTCCAGGAGATTGCCGCGCTCATGGCCCGGAAACAAGTGCATACCTTGCCGGTGCTGGCCGGCGGAAAACTGGTGGGAGTGATCGGCAAAATCGATCTGATCCACGCCCAAGCGCAAGAATCCGGGGCGTGAAGTCTCTTAAATGGCTGAGCCGCAGCCCCGCGGCCACCCAGGCCCTGGCTGCGGCTCTGGGCAAGTGGCTGGCCCCCGGGGATCTGCTGGCCCTGCACGGGGCATTGGGCAGCGGCAAAACCGAGTTCGTCCACGGTCTGGCCCGGGGTTTGGAAGTGCCCGGGGACGCAGGGGTAGCCAGCCCCAGTTTCACCCTGATCCACGAATATCCGGGCCGCGCGCCCCTGGTGCATATCGATCTCTACCGCCTGGAAAATCTGCCACCGGAAATGCTCCCCGATCTGGAGGAGTATCTCTCCGGGGACCGGGTGGCCGTGGTGGAGTGGGCCGAGAGGCTGGGACCTCTCCTGCCCCGGGACTATCTGGAAATAGTGATCGAGATTACCGGAGAGAACACCCGGGACTTTCTCTTGCGGGGGCACGGTTCCCGGGGAGAGGAACTGGTGCAGCGGCTGGCCCAGGAGTTGGAGAATAACCAATCCTGAGGGAGGGGTGGCAGAGAGCCCTCAGCCATCAGCTTTCAAGAATAAACACCGGATGAAATCCGGAAACGGCTTAAAATCAATCTTGGACCTTTATTGGTATCTTTTATCTTTGGCTGACAGCTGACAGCTGGCAGCTTTTTGAATCGAAAGGAATAAAAATGGCCAAAAAACGCGACTTCGTGGAACAGCCTCCGGAAATCCTCACCCTGCAACTGCGGCTGCTGCAATATCTCAAGGATTACTGGAAAGGAGTCGTGGCTGGACTGGCCGTGTTGTTCATCGGCCTGGCTGTCTGGGGGATCATGGCCCAGGTCCAGTCCCGCCGGACAGAAAAGGCTGGGGCCGCAATGGCCAAGCTCAACCCCCTGTTGAGCAACCCCCAGTCCGCGGCCGCGGCCTTGAAGGGCCTGGACCAGATATTGAAAGAGTATCCCGGCACCCCCACTGCCTTAGAAGCAGCCATCTTCCGGGCCCATCTCCTTTACCAGACCAAGAATTACGCTGAGGCGGCCAAGGCTTACGAAGCTTTGCTGCAAGGCCCTTTGTCCGGCTGGGACCCCATCATTGCCGAGAGTCTGAGCTATTGTTATGAGGCTCAGGGGGACTACCGCAAGGCCGCGCAGACCTTGGAGCCGGTGGTGGAAAAGGCCGCCCGCCCCCTGCAGAACGAGATCTACCGCCGTCTGGCCATGCTCCTGGAGCAGGCGGGAGACCCGAAAGAAGCGGCCAAGTACTGGCAGCAACTCCTGGATAAAGTGCCTGACCCTGCTTTATTGGCTTATTACAAAGAAAAAGCGGCCGCAGCCGAGGCAGCCGCAAAGAAGAAATAGGGTGGGGGAAAGGGAAAAGATTCACCACAGAGATACAGAGGTCACAGAGAATCACAGAGAAGTAGTATGCTCTGGCGCCGAGGCGCCAAAGCATAAATCTTTCCTCTGTGAAACTCTGTGCTCTCTGTGCCTCTGTGGTTAAGTATTTACTTTAGCAGCCGCTATTTCTTCTCAGCCGCTTTTCTGGCCACCATCTTCAGAAAGTCTTCGTCGACCTTGTATCCCAGGCTTTGCGCCTTTTTAAAATCTTCCAGGGACTTGGCGAAGTCGGCCAGGTCAAAGTAGACCATACCCCGATCGCGGTACGCCTTGGCGAATTTGGGGTCCACTGCTATGGCCTTGTTAAAATCCTGGAGGGCCTTATCATTCTGGCCCTTACAGCGGTACACCGTGCCCCGGTAAGACAACAACGCGGGATCGTTGGGTTTCAGCTTCAAGCCATCATTGAATTCTTTCATGGCCTGATCGAAATTGCCCGTTTCACAACTGGCAATCCCCTTCTCCGTGTAACCCTTTACGTCCTGGGCAGCCACCATGCCGGGCAGGAGGATGGCCGCGAGCAGCCAGGCTGATACCAAAAATAAACGTTTCATCAGTTACAGCTCCTAAAATTGGGGGTCCGCCGGCCCGAAGCCCCCCTGCGCCAGGCCGCCGGTTCCCTGATATGGGGCAGGCATTGCGTTTACCCCGTTCACTTTATCATAAGACTAAGAGATTGGAAGTCAACGCAGTGTTAATCCGGTCTCCAAAAATAAAAAGGCCCCCGAAGGGGCCAGGAGCTCCTGCTGGGCGGCAATTATCTTTATCTGAGGCCTTTCCCCGACAGGGGTTCGCTTGACATATATTGCTTAACCATATCGATGTTCATCTTGACCAGGGGTTCCAGTTCCTGATTGCCGGTACCGCCAGCCGCGGGTTTGAAAGCTACGCAGATGCCGCCAACCTGGCACACCCGGTTGATCTGCACCATGTAGCCCTTAGCCCGGGGCAGAGCCTGGTTGAGATATGTGTCGGCCTTGTCAAATTTTTTCTGTTTGACCATAATGGCCGCCATATTATTCAGGGCCAGGGGATTGCCGGGGTCTTTGGCAAGAACCTTATCCAGAAGTTTCTGGGCCGGTTCGAATTTCCCCTTTTCCATCATTTCAAAGCTCGCCATCAACATGGCGCCGACATCCATCTCTTTCTCAGCTTTCTTGGCTTTGGCCGCAAAGGCCAAACCGCCGGCGCAGAGGATGAGAGCCATAACAATGGCGGTAATTTTAACCGAAGTCCGAATCATAGAAACCCTCCCTCGAATTGATGGTACCATCACTTAATTGCCGCCCTGCGCAGTAAGATAGGGGCTCTTAGGTTAATTGTCAATGTATTTGCGAGGCCATCGCTCTTTGTGCGAAAGTTTTTCTGCCCCTGCGCTTATTCTCGTGTCCCACCCTTGATGGACAAAGAATAAAATATCCACCACCAAGGCACAAAGGACACAAAGTTACACCAGTAATATTTTTATTATGGCACTTTGGGGCCAGATGAAAAACCATTTCTTGGTAGTTCTTGGTCCCCTTTGTGTCTTTGTGTCTTGGTGGTTAATTTTTCCGCGGAGGAGCGGTTATCTTCCCTTTGACCATCTGGATATTCAACCGGATCAAAGGGGCCAGCTCCTGATTGCCGTATACTTCCTGGAGGGGCCGGAAGGCCAGGCAGATGCCGTTGACCGCACAGACCCGGTTGACCTTCAGCCGGTAGCCCTTGGCATGCGCCAGGGCTTTCTGCAAGTAGGACAGGGCTTCGGCGTCCTTTCCTTTGGTGACCATGATGGCTCCCAGGTTGTTCCAGGCCAGGGGGTTGGCGGGGTCCTCTTTGAGCACCTGCTCGTAAATCTTCCGGGCTTCCTCAATCTTGCCCGCCTCCAGGAGGTCGTAGCTCTGGACCATCATCCTGGTGAGTTTCGGGCCATCCTGGGCCCAGCCGCGGGAGTCTCCCCCCAGCGAGAACCCCCAGATTACCGCCGCGGCCACCGCCACCGTCTTCCACATCATTTTGCGCATAGGTTACTCCTTCAGGCGGGGGTCAATGGCCTCCCGGATGCCTTCCCCCAGGAGATTGTAGCTCATTACCGTCACCAGGATGGCCAGGCCGGGGAAAAATGACAGCCACCAGGCGATTTCGATGTTGTCCTTGCCCATGGTGAGGATATTGCCCCAACTGGGCGTGGGCGGCTGCACCCCCAGGCCCAGGAAGCTCAAGGCGCTTTCCACCAGGATGGCTCCGGCTACCCCCAGAGTGGCGGAGACCATCACCGGGGTCAGGGCGTTGGGTAAGAGATGCCTAATCATGAGGCGCGCATCCGACGCGCCCAGGGCCCGGGCCGCGACCACGAATTCCCGCTCCTTCAGGGACAGAAACTCGGCGCGCACCAGCCGCGCCACCCCCATCCAGCCGGTGAGGCCGATGACCACCATGATGTTCCAGATGCTGGGACCCAGCACGGCGATGACCGCCAGGATCAGAAATAAGGTGGGAAAACAAAGCATCAGGTCCACCAGCCGCATGAGAAATTGATCCACCCACCTTCCGTAATATCCGGCCAACGCGCCCACCAGGACGCCGATGAGGGTGGCGATGCCCACGGCCACAAAGCCCACCATCAAAGAGACCCGGGCCCCGAAGATGATGCGGGACAAAACGTCCCGGCCCAGGGTGTCCGTGCCCAGGAGGTGGCTCGGCCCGGGGGGCATGAGCACCTCTTTGAGGTCGATGGAGTTGGGATCATATGGCGCCAGCCACGGGGAGCCCAGGGCCACCACAAACATCCCGGCCACCAGGACCAAGCCGGTCATGGCCAGGCGATTGCGCTTAAATCGCGCCCAGAATTCGCGTTTTATCATAGCGTCTTATCTTTGCGC
>JAKAGH010000182.1 GCA_021817645.1 Deltaproteobacteria bacterium | reverse complement strand
GCTGGGCGCGCCGCAGCAGTTGAGGATGATGCCGGTGTGGGGCAGCTTTTCCCGGAGGTAACCGTAAGCGGCCCTGACCAGATGGGGAAAGTAGCCGGGCAGCGAACAGCCGGGGAAAAAGACTTGCCGGGCCCGGCCTGTGGCCGGGTCCGGGCGGCTTAAGGTGAAGATGGGGTGGGTGCCCCATTTGACGTAGTTCTGAACGCCCTTGTGCCCCGGGAGAGGTCCTTTGCCCACGGTCACCAACTGCCGCCGGTAGTCCAGGCAGGCCAGGCCCGCGTGCAGGTCTTGAGGACAGACCGCCTGGCACAGGCCGCAATAATGGCAGGAATAGGGGATGAGGGGCTCGGCCTCGCCCCGGTCCCGGATGAGGCGGACGATCTCTTTTTCCGTGTAGGGGTAGTGGTGGACGTATTGTTGCAAAAAGGTGCAGTTTTTGACGCATTGGGAGCAGACGCAAGCCAGGCAGCGATCAGCTTCCGCCTGAGCGCCCGCGGGAGAAAATCCCAGTTCCACTTCGGCCGCGGGCTGGGTCAGCCTGGCGGAGACAGGCAGGTCGGGCATGGCCTGCCGGGCCGCGGCCGGGACCCCGGTGGTGTCCACGATGAGCGCGGTGGTGCGGCTGGTCAGGGGCGGCAGGTCCGCGGGCAGCGGCTCTTGTTGCAGAAAGCTGTGAATGGCCAGAGCCCCCCGGCGGCCTGCGGCGAATGCCTCCACCGCAGTGCGGGGGCCTGTGACCAGGTCTCCCCCGGCAAAGACCCCGGGGATCTTGGTCTCCAGAGTTATGGGGTCCGCTTCCAGGCGGTGGATGGTGGCGGTGTCAAAGGCAAGGCCGGGGCCGAAAAAGCCAAAATCCGCGGTCTGCCCCAACGCCGGGATCACCGTGTCCACTTCCAGGGTGAACTGGGACTCCGGCACCGGCACCGGGCAGAGACGGCCGTCGGCGTCGGGTTCACCCAAAGCGGTTTTTTGGAGCAGCAGACCTTCAACCCGGCTCTCTCCCTGGATGCGCACCGGCATGGTGAGGAAGTGGAACCTCGCCCCTTCCAGGCGCGCCTCTTCCACCTCGGACGAGAGAGCCGGCATGAGTTCCGGGGTGCGGCGGTACAGGAGATGGACCTCTCGGGCGCCATGGCGCAAGGCGGTGCGGGCCGCGTCCAGCGCGGCGTTGCCGCCGCCGATGACCGCTACTCTGTGTCCCACCTTCAGAGGTTGCCCGGAATTGGCGGCTCGCAGGAAATCCAGGACCGGCAGCACCTGGGGCAGATCCTCCCCGGGAATTTCGAGTGTGAGGCTCTTATGGGCGCCCAGGGCCAGGAAGACCGCGGCAAAGTCCCGGCGCAGGTCCTCCAGGTGAATATCCCGGCCCAGGCGGGTGCGGACGCGCACCTCCACCCCCATTTTCTCCATCAGGCCAACTTCCCGGTCCAGGACCTCCCGGGGCAGGCGGAACGCGGGGAGATAGAGGCGCAGCGCCCCGCCCAGGGCGTCGGCGGCCTCGAACAGGGTGACCGGGTAGCCCAGCCGCCGCAGTTCATACGCGGCCATCAGGCCCGCGGGACCACTGCCGACCACCGCCACCCTTTCGGCTCGGCCGGGTCCGGGGACCGCCAGTCGCAGGATGGCTTCGGGGTCCAGGCCGGCCACGTATCTCTTCAGCGCAGCAATGGCGATGGGGGCTTCGATCTGGCCCCGAGTGCAGGCGCTCTCGCAGGGGCGGGAGCAGATGCGGCCCAGGATGCCGGGGAAGGGGCAGCGCTCCAGGAGCACTTCCAAGGCCCCGGCCATATCACCCGCCTGCATCAGGCGCAGCTTCTCCCGAACCCGGATGTCCAGGGGACAGGCCGCCTGGCAGGGGGGCAGTTCTTCACCGATGCAGTCGAAGAGGATTTTATCGGACCAATTGGTTGCGGATGGCAAGTTAGACTTCATAAATCAGTAAAGAGATATTTAATTAACCTTAAATGTTATAAGAAATTAACTGAATAATTTAGTCTGATTTGCCCGATCCAGGAGGTGGCAATATAGAAAATGGCCTAACCGACAACGTAACTTCTTGAATAATATTATTAGGAGGTGTCTTTGTAGCATATAAATATGTCTTTTCTTTCTCATTAGAATATACTGAGAGGTATCTAAGTGACAATACAACTATTCTGCTATGATCTTTATTTACCCATTCTGCGAGCAACCGGTGAGCAATAGGTGCACCCTTTATTGTGCCATCAATTATTTGATCCCATGTTCTATCACTCTCGGGATAATTTGGTTCTGTGAAAGGAATCCAGCCAAGAGCTTCTAATTTATCGTCATAGAATCGTACAACGTCTTTGGAAGGGAATAATAAATCGACTTTGTATTTGACATAGCGATTGTCCGGTCCGAATTGATCTATTTTTGCCTCATAACTTCTGGGATAGCGTAGCTTAAGGATGTAAGCCTCATCATCGTTGGCGGACCAAGAAACTTTGGCGCTGACACCCAGGATTACTATAAAAATTAACATGAATGATTTTCTTAACATATCATTCCCCGCCATATGTCAGGCCTTTAGGTTGCGGCCCGCCTATCCAGGTAATCTATAAGATTTCTTAGGTTAGTGATCGGATTTTTCCCTGGTTGCTTCAGTTTTAGAGGATTTCTTGATTTTCAGGGGGGTGCCGGGGCGGGATGCAGCGTCTCCCATCTCTGCGGCTTCCGGGCTGCGGCTCCATTCTATCCAGGAGCCGGCGTAGAGGTGCAGCTTCTCCAGGGGGTAGCCCGCCAGGTAGAGGCACAGCAGACTATGCGCGGCTGGCAGGCCGCTATGGGAATAGAGGAAAATGTCCTTATCCGGCGTGACTCCTTGGGCCGCGTAGATTTTATTAATCTCGGCTGCGGGCTGTAAGCAGCCTTTGCCGGGGCCGGCAGAAACCACGGTCTCCCGCCACTCCAGCCACACGGCTCCGGGAATATGACCGGGCCGGGCCGCGCCTTCCTTGACCTGTTGGCCCAGGTATTGCCGTCTAGAGCGGACATCCACAATAACTTTCCCGGGGTCTCGGCAGGCTTCCTTGACTGTGGCCAGATTGGCCAAAAGAGTGGGAAGGGCAGATTTTCCCGGCAATTTAACCCTGGTGGGGCTGACCCGGGGTGCGGTTAGCTGGGTCGGGTAGCCTTTGGCCCTCCAGGCCTCGAGACCGCCATCCAGGAGCCGCAGCCGCTCCAGGGGAAAGCCGTAATAAGCCAGGACCAGCCACAAGTGGGCATGATCATAGAGATCGCCATAGAGGACCAGGATGTCTTTGCCGCCCACCCCCAGGCGGCTTAACAGGGCTTCCACCTGGGCCCGGGGGGGCATGAGGCCCGGGTTATTTTTGTCCTCCAGGTCCGGCCGCCAGACCTCCAACGCGCCGGGGACATGCCCCAGATAATACTTGGCCTTATGGCGCACATCGATGATGCGGAGGTTTGAGGCTTTGCGGTCCAGCAGGGCCTTGAGCTCTTCCGGCTGGATCAACATTTCCGGATGGGCATAGCCCCCTTGGGGCACCCCGGAGACCGGAGCCACCAGCAGCAGAACTAGCCCCAACGCGGCCAGAAAAGTCAGCCCTCCCTGACCTGGGGTCTGTTTCCCGGTATTTGGCGGCATCAGGAGTCTCGCAGGCGGGGACAGGTCCTCATATATCCAAGGAGCCCCCCCTCCTGGCTTTAATCTTCTTGTACGCGAAGGGGATCAGGGAGACCAGGGCCAGCAGGAGGACGCCGATGAGCAGGTCCTTGGAAAACTTGCCCTGGAAAAGGTCCAGGACGTTGGCGGAGAAATAGACATAAGCCGCGGTCACCGGCACCATGCCGAAAAAGGTGGCCAGGATGTAGTGTGACAGGGGGATACGGGTCAGGCCGAAGGCATAGTTAACCAGGAAGAACGGAAAGATGGGGACGAGCCGGGTGAAGGCCACAATCTCCCAACCGTCCCGGGCCACCTTCTCATCCAGGGTCGCCAATCTGGTGCCCCGGAGTTTGCTGGCCACCCAATCCCGGGCCAGGTAGCGGGCCACCAGCAAGGCCAGCGTGGCCCCGGCGGTGGACCCGAAAATGACATAGACCACCCCCCAAAAAGGACCGAAAAGCACGCCCCCGGCCAGGGTGATGGGCAGGCCGGGGAGGAGCAGGGGAGGGGCCAGGGTCCAGATGGCCAGGTAGATGATGGGTCCCCAAATGCCAAAACCGGCCACGAACTGGCGCAGACGCTCCTTTTCTAGGTACTGGTCCAGGTGCAACAGCCGCACGGTAATAATAATTACGGCTACCAGCAGGATAAAGACCAGAGGTTTTAAAGGTGATGGTCTGACGGTGGGGATGGTTTCCTGCATAGTATTTTAAATGTAACAGAATTTCCGTGAACCTTAAAGATATAAGGGAGAAAGGGAGTCTCCCTTGAGGACCCATGGCTCCGACTAGTTTGCCGGCGGCGGCGCAGCCTTTCCAGGCTGGGCCGCAGCCCCGCACAGACTGGAAAGCCTGTGCCACCGGCCGAGACGGCCGCCTTAAGAGACGGCCGTCCCACCCCCTCGAAATCATTTTTTCAAGAAGGTTTCCGGGAAAAAAGAGAGTTAAGCTTCATCAGCAGCCCCAGATCCCCTTCGGCTTTAAATTTGCCGGTCATGAAGGCCTGGGCTCCGTCCAGCTCTCCCCTGGAGACAGCCAGCCATACTTCCGCCGGGGTTTTGATGATGACCTCCGGCCGGTCGGCCGGACCCTCGTGGACCACGGCCTGCTGGTTGGTGATCCGCAGATGGGCCGTGAAGTTTTCGCTGCCGCTCACCTCGAACTGATACGTGGCCGTCAAACCCGCGGCCGCGTCCGGGTTAAGGGCGCCGGGCATCATCTCCAGAAGTTCCCGTACCGTCTGGCCGGATTGCGGCTCTGCGGCGGTGGCTTGGGAAGGTGCGGCGCTCCGGTTCTTCTGCCGTTCCATCAATTCCTGCAAGTGGGCCTGGCGCAGCTCCGGGTCCATGGCCGGCTCGCTGCGGCTCTGGCCTATGTAAGCCTCGAAGCTCTCCAGAATCCCCAACTTCTGCCAGTGTTCGTAGTCGGCCTTCATGAACTCCCGGTTCTCCGCCACCAGGCCCCCCATGAAGTGCCAGTAGTCCAGGTCCTGGTCGCTGGCGGGGAAGCGGCGGCTCTCCCGCGCCGCCCGTCCCAGGTCCCGGGCCAGGTCCGCGGCCCGGGCCGCCACCAACTCCCGGCCCACAAAGCCGCCGGGTCCCACGGCGATGGCGGTGAACTGCCCCAGGGCAAAGGCCCCAAAGACGCGGAGCGTCTGGGCGAGGTATTGGGCCACCAGGGTTTCCCCCCAACCCGCGGAGACGCAGACGGCCAGGCCCGGCTTCCAGGTGCCCCGGGGCCGGTGCCCGTAGCCCAAAGAGCGGTCCAGAAAGGTCTTCATCTGGCCGGTGACGTTGCGGAAATAGACCGGAGAGGCCAGAATGACGGCATCGGCCTCCAGGAGTTTGTGAGCTAGAGCCCGGTGGTCGTCCCTGATCCAGCAGGCGCCTTTTTCCAGGCAGAGGGCGCAACCGGCGCAGTATTCGATGTGGTGCCGGGCCAGAAAGATTTCCTCCAGGTCGAAACCTTCCTGGACCAGGGAATCTTTGAGCATGGCCAGCATCTGGGAGGTATTGCCGAAGCCTTCGTGGGGCGAGCCGTTAATAGCCACCGCCTTGAACTTTGCCATCATTTTTGTATTCTCCTTGGGCACCGAAGCAGTTATTTGCGGGTTAGGGCTCGCCTCTTCCAGGGAGGCAGGCCCCGCCGTAATACCAGGGGACAATCCCAGTTGCCGCCGCCGCTGGGCCGGATACCAGCGGTTCACCTGGAACCCCGTTCCCAGCAACGCCATGGGCAAAACGAGATAAAAGAGCCAGGGCCGGCCCAGGCCGGGCCACAGGTGGGGCGCCAGGGTCACCAGGGCGCACAGGGCAAACAGTCCGGCCCAGAACGCGGTAAGGCGCCGGTTGATTTCTTTAAACAGGGGCGTATCCCAAACCGCGGTGGGCGCGCTCTGGCGGGCGAAGAAGGTGGTAAAAGGCGCCGCGCCCAAAAGCGGCGGCACCGCGGCTGTGAGGCAGAGGACCAGGTAAAGGACGGTGTTGGCATAGAGCGCCATGACGCGGCCCAATCCGTCAGGAAAAAGCCAGAAACCCAGGGTGGCCAGGAAAAAATAGACAATCAGGTCCAGGTCCAGGTCCGAGGCCTGGCCCCGGCGCCGCCGGTAAAGCAGAAGCGGAGTCAGACCCAGAAACAGGGTCAGGGCCAGGGGCCGCATGATTTCCAGGCGGAAATGGGTAATCCCTCCCAAGGTGTTGTAGAAAAAGAGGCACAGCCAACCGGCATATGGTAGATATCGCTTCATTTTTCTCCGGCTACACCCTTTGACTCACCAAAGATTGGCGGCCAGGGGATTTTCTTGCCGCGGCTATAGGTTAATGGCCGTCATTTCACAGGCGGTGTGACAGATGCCGCAGCCGTAACC